>VSJD01000142.1 GCA_008636095.1 Kiritimatiellota bacterium
TGAATGACCTCATTGGCCAGGGTCAAATAGGCGACGGCCTGTTCGTCCACGCCATCATTAAAATAATCGGCATAGGAAGTGAATGCCTTGCCGAGTCCATGGTGCCGGTAGAGCATGCTGGTGATGCCGTCGAACCGGAAGCCGTCAAAGCGATACTCATCCAGCCAGAACCGGCAATTGGAAAGCAGGAAGTGCAGTACCTGGGGTTTGCCGTAGTCGAAACAGCGTGAATCCCAAAGTTCGTGCACGCCGCGCGGACCTTCGTGAAAGAATTGGAAGAGCGTGCCGTCGAACCGGCTCAAGCCCTCCACCTCGTTGCGCGCCGCGTGGGAATGAATCAAATCCATGATGACCGCGAGTCCTGCCGCGTGGGCCGTATCCACGAGGTCTTTCAATTCCTCCGGCGTGCCGAAGCGGGACGAAGCGGCAAAATAATTGGTCACATGGTAGCCGAACGAGCCGTAATAGGGATGTTCCTGAACGGCCATGAGCTGGATCGTGTTGTAGCCCGCCGCCACGATGCGGGGCAGAATTTTTTCCTTGAACTCCCGATACGTCCCGACTTTACCATCTTCCTGGGCCATGCCGACGTGTGCCTCGTAAATCAGCGGAGCGGTGTGCGGCCGCCGGAACGTGTGCCGCCAGGGGTAAGGCTCGGCCGGCGCCCAGACCTGGGCGTTGAAAATCTTGGTGTGTTCGTCCTGGACCACGCGCCGAGCATAGGTCGGCAGGCGGTCGCCACTCCCGCCATGCCAGTGCATTCGCAGGCGATAGAGGTCGCCGTGCTTTAGAGTCCCCGTCTTTGCCAAGGCTTCCGTCTTCGCCAAGGCTTCGCCGGACAAGTCGCCGGACGAGGTGGCGGGCAGGCCCGCCTGCGCCGGGCCTCCTACGGGTAAACGCAGTTCCCATACGCCTTCATCGTTCAAGCGGCGCAGGGCCAGGGCCGGGTCCTCGCGCCACTGCGAGAATGCGCCGATCAGTGTGATGGCCGTAGCGTTGGGCGCCCACTCGCGCAGAACCCATCCGTCTTTCTGTAAATGCAGGCCAAAATACTCATGGCCGGCGGCGAAATCGTCTAATGAAATTTTCCCGCCCGTCAGGTGCGTCTCCATTTCCTTAGTCAACTGAGCCCGCCGCGCGATCGAATGTGCATAGGGCGCCAGGTAGGGATCGTCCTGAACCAAGCGGACACCGGACGCCGGACACCGGACGGCGGACGACGGACGACGGACAGCGGAGAACGGCTTATCTTTCCGTGTGTGGCGTTTTGGAGTTGTGGTCATAGTTTAATATCTATGAATTTCAATGTTTGTAACCGTGCCCGTGAGGGCGTGGATTCTTCCGGCCTTCTTCCCCGGTCCGTCGTCTGGCGTCTGGTGTCTGTCGTCGGTCTTCCAGCGTCCGTCTTCCGTCCGTCAGCCCTTGATCAGCGGGCGATCCAGCATGGTTTCGTAAAGCTGGAGATAACCCCTGGCCGTGACGGCATGTGTGAAGCGTTCGGCGCTGTCGCGCATAATCCGGCCGATCTGCCGCGTGCGCACGTCCTCCGGCTGGCGGAAAAATGCCATGGCCTGATCCAAGCCCCAGCTTAAGGCCCGGCTGTCGTAATCTTGGAACAGAAACCCGTTACCAGTGTTGCGCTCAATATCCAGCGGCGTAATCGTGTCGTGAATGCCGCCCGTGTCGTGTGCCACCGGCAGGCTTCCGTATTTACAACTGATCATCTGTGGCAAACCGCAGGGCTCGAACCGGGACGGCATAAGCACGAAATCGGAGGCTGCGTAGGCCAGGCGCGACAAGCTTTCGCTGAAGTTGCAGATCGCCACACGCGCCTGCAGGCCGTGCCGGCGGGCGATGTCGTGGAAATGGGCCTGGAAAGAGCCGTTAGCCACAAAAACAATCTGCAGGCCCTCGCGCCGGTACTTATCCGCCATCGCATAAAGTATGTCGGCTAACAGTTGGCAGCCTTTCTGGAGCGGGTCCAGCCGAGACGGCCAGAAGAAGAGCGGCGCACTATCGGCGCGCGTCAGTCCCACCTGCTTTTGGAGCGCGCGCTTGGCTTTGAGCTTGCCGCGCAAACAATCTTCCGCGCCGTAGTGGCAGGGCAGGGCGGGATCGGTCGCGGGGTCATAGGAGGGATTGGGCGCATTAAGAATGCCCGCGGCACAACCGGCGGTGCGTTTGTTGGCCAGCTCACGGCGCAGGGTGCCATCCACGAAATTGAACCGGTCCTCGGTCAGTTCGTTCAGGAAAGTGGGGCTCACGGTATTGATGAAGTGTGCGGCGAAAATGCCGCTGATCAAAAAGTCCACCGGATTATGATTGCGACTCTCCTCGTAGGTGTGCGGCATCCACTGGTAATACAGGGAACGCCAGAACTCGGCGGCGTCAATACCGCTGTCCTCAATGTGGGCCAGGGTGGTTTTCAGGGAGTGGATATTATGCACAGTGAAGAGGCAGGGAATCTTCAGGCGCCGGGCCAAAGCCGGGATGAGCCCCGTCATCCAGTCGTTGCAGTGGATCAAGTCCGGCTGGACGCGCGGGATGATATTGTTAATCACCTCCCGCTGGAAAGCCAGGGCCAGCCGGGGGTTTTCCTCCTCGTGCGGGTTATAGACGTTGGCGCGATAATAAAAAATACGGTCTTCAGCCAGGTGAATGCGCTCATCCGGCAGTTTGGCCTTGTAGGCGCGCAGTTCGTCACTGATCAGGTTGCCGATGTTGAAATTAAACATCTGGCGGTAGTGCGGCAGGGCCACGTGGATGTCGGCGCCAGCCTCGAACAGGGCGCTGACCAGTGCTGCGGAAACGTCGGCCAGTCCACCCGCCTTGGCCACGAGGTAGTTGGCCATGTTACCCATGCCGTGCGGGAGATAAGTGATCTCCGGCGTGACAATCAGAATGCGTGGGTTGTGTTTGCCGGCCACGGCTAAGTTCCTCTTTTGTAACTGTTCAGGTTATTGGATTCAGCGGTTCACCCTTCTTCGCCAAGAAGCCCTGTGGCTTGCCACAGGGAGGAATGGCGTTTCCGGTTTCGCAGGGTTCCGCAAAGATGCCCCGCGGCTTGCCGCGGGGTGCTTCACTGTTCAACGGTTGCCAATTTTTATGGTCCTTCACAAAATTTAGTGTGTTTTTTCATTGTCTAAGGCGGTTGTCGTCAAGAGCAGTGCGAATTTCGTTTGAAAAGGCCGCGGCGATTTCGACTCATCAGTGCCGTTCCCGCGCTTGCGCATACACGGGTATAGCGCTACGCGCGGCGCCGGCACATCTGAGCCAAACTTGCCTTGCTTTTCAAACCCTCGCCATGCTCGGGGGTCGAAATTCGCCCTGCGGTGCCATGCTGCCCATTCCCCTGTTCGTATCGGGATTGATACAGGCCACATTACCACCGCGAGAATGGCTGCTACCAGCCTTCGCTGCCTTTCCTAAGCCTTAATCCTTCTATATTTCAACGTGTGCCTCCAGTTTCAGCGCGAAGCGACGTAAACTGCGAGGCATTGTTATCCTCTTTCATCCTTTAACGGTCAGTGTCTTGTTCTGGTGTGGCGACCAGAGTCAGAACATATTTTCCAAACCGTTTGCCAATCATCATCTTGAACGCCAACACCGGACTGATTGCGGAACTGATAGCAAAGACTGCAAATAGTCCTAGTTTAAAATGAGCCTCTATGGTTTTTCCGATTGAAAGTGGCGCATGGCACCAAACAAACGCTACATAGAACAGACCGACTAAAATCAGACCGACAGCGAAATAGAAAAGCGAGGCGATTCCGATTGTTCGCCACAGAAGGGACCAGACAAGATGAATCAGAGTCCCTGTAGTGGGTGATTGAATGTCTGTGTATTCCTTCATCATTTCTCTGGGATAACAGTCCTTAGATCGTGTCTACGTCAATAAATAATACCACGGAAAATACGGAAGAACCATATTATCCAATCTTGTTGTCATTTCACAAACCTGTCGAACCTCCTAACCGTGAACAGGTGAACCGCTGAACTGTGAACCAGCGTAGTTACCCTAATCTTTCATTCGACGTTGGGCGTTCGATGTTCGATGTTGGACGTTTTCTTCGCTTTCTGTCGTCCGCCGTCCGTCATCTGTCGTCTAGTTTTGTCCTCCGCTTACTCCGCCCAAGTCAGAAAGCCCGGCAGGCTTTGCGTCCAGGCGTCGCCGCGGGGCATAATGCGCACGGTAAAGCCGTAGCGGCCGGTTGTCAGGCATTCCAGCCGGCACTCGAAGATGTGTTGGCCGTCGTCCGTTTTCCGGCTGGCGGTCATTGGCTGGCGGTGGTTGGCGGTAATGGCGCCCTTCATGTTCAACTGGCCGTAGTAGAGCTCCACCACCACGTCGTCGGGGTGCAGTTCGCCCAAGCGCACCGGAACGGTCACGGTAAAGGCGTCGCCCACGCGCAGGCGTCCCAGTTCGGCCTGTGCCGCCGGCCGACCGGCGCGAATCTGCGGCCATAACCGGGCCAAACGCGCGTGTTGTTTGACCAGGGCGTGCGCCTCGGCCGCGTTGTCGGCCCGGAGCGCGCGGCTCCGCTGGAGGGCCGGAATGTAAAACCGCTCCTCGTATTCCCGCACCATGCGGTGCGAGCTGAAGCTGACAAACGCCATCTTGATGGCGGCTTTCATCATCTTGACCCACGGTGCCGGCAAGTGGTCATTGGGCCGCGTGTAAAAACATGGAATCACTTCGCTCTCGAGCAAATTGTAGAGGACCTGGCTTTCCACGGCATCCTGGTAGCCGGCATCCTGGTATTCCTCGCGGCGCCCGATGCTCCAACCGCGCTCAGGCGCGCCAGGCTCCGCCGGAGCGCTACGCCCAGGCGAGTAGGCTTCGTCCCACCAGCCGTCCAGGATGCTGACGTTCAGCGCGCCGTTGACTGCTGCCTTCATGCCGGAGGTGCCGCTCGCTTCCAGAGGACGGCGCGGCGTATTGAGCCATACGTCCACACCCTGGACCAGGAAACGCGCCACGTCAATGTCGTAATCCTCGATGAAAATGATCCGGTGGCGAACCTGGGCGCGGCGCGAAAAGTGCACGATCTGGCGGATGATTTCCTTGCCCTCGTTGTCGCGTGGATGGGCTTTGCCGGCGAAGATCACCTGGATCGGTGTTTCACCGGTCAATAGGGCCTCAAACCGTGCTGCATCGTGCAGGAACAGTCCCGCGCGCTTGTAGGTGGCAAACCGTCGGGCGAACCCAATGGTCAGGATGGTGGGATCGAGCACGGACTTGGCCGCTTCTAATTCGGCTTTGCCGGCGTTGCGGCGATGCATCTGGCGCGCCACCCATTCCCGGCATTCGCGGATCAGGCAGGAACGGCTGAGTTCATGGGCGCGCCAGAGTTCCTCGTCCGGAATCTGGTCGATCCGCTCCAGCATGGTGGCATCCCCGGGCTTGGTGTGCCACTGGGGACCGAGGTAGCGGTTGAACAGCAAGGTGTTTTCCGGCGAGAGCCATGAGGGTGTATGCACGCCGTTGGTAATGGAGGTGATGGGAATTTCGTCCTCCGGCCGGCCGGGCCACAGGTGCATCCACATATGGCGTGCCACGGTGCCATGCAGGCGGCTGACGCCGTTGCAGTATTGCGACAGGCGCAGGGCCAGCACCGTCATGGAAACGGGGGCGCTGTCAGCGGCGTGCGCGGCGCGGCCCAGGCTCAACAGGTCGTCCACGGTTGTATGCAGGGACTCGTGCAGGGCCTCGAAAAACGGGCGGAGCATGTCCACGTGAAATTCGTCATGGCCGGCGGCCACGGGGGTGTGGGTCGTGAACACGTTGGTGCGCACGATGATTTCCATGGCCGTCTTTTTGTCCAAGCCATGGTTGCCCATGAGATGTGCCAACCGCTCCAGGCTGATGAAGGCGGAGTGGCCTTCGTTCATATGGCAAACCTGCGGTTCGAGCCCCATTTCATATAGCGCGCGCAGGCCGCCGATGCCAAGCAGGATCTCCTGCAGGAGGCGCGTGCGATGGTCGCCGCCATAGAGCTGGCAGGTGACATCGCGCCAGTCAGGCGGATTTTCCGGGATATTGGAGTCGAGCAGAAAGATTGGAATACGGCCCACCTGAACTTTCCAGACGACCGCATGCAGGGCGTGGCCCGGCGCGGGAATGTGGACGGTCAGTGGATTGCCGTCGGGCTTAAGCACCCGTTCCAGGGGGAGGTTATGAATTTCGTTTTCAGGATAGACTTCCTGTTGCCAGCCGTCGTTGTTCAAGTACTGGCGGAAATAGCCCTTTCGATAAAGGAGGCCCACAGCGACAAGGGGTAAGCCCATGTTGGAAGCGGCCTTCAAGTGGTCGCCGGCTAACACGCCCAGGCCGCCGGCAAAGAGCGGCAGGCTTTCGTGGACGCCGAACTCGGCGCAAAAATAGGCGATGCAGTCGCCCGGTGCATATACCGGGCTGCGCGTATCGGCCGGTTGCAGGGTCTCCTTCTCGAAGGCCTGGCGCACGCGCCCCAGGTGGGCCATAAAACTTTCGTCGGCGGCCAGCGCCGTCAACTGTTCCTGGGACACACGGCTCAGGAACAGAACCGGATTGAGCTTGGTCTCTTTCCAGAGTTCGCGGTTGATCCGACGGAACAACTCAGTGGCGTCGGCATTCCAGGACCACCAAAGGTTGCGGGCGAGGGCTTCCAGGAAACGGAGTTTTTCGGGAACTGCGGGAGCAATTGTGAAGAGTTGCAGTGTTTGCATGCCGCGATAAAACACTCTTCTGGCCCGTGGTTCAAGAACAAAACACGGGAATACTCTAAAAATGGCTACAACAGTCTCTGTAGGGCGTCCCGATGCGCTTCACGATCGGGATCGCGCCCTATTCCACCTTGATAACGCTGTTAAGCGTTCCGCAGGTGTTGCGGACCCAGTTGCGGCATTCGGCATCCACGACCCAGTTTCCGTTGATTACGAACTTGTACTCATGTTCCCCCTTGGGTAACATCAGGGTGATTGTGTAGGTACCGGTACCGCTGATGTCTTTCATCGGATGCCGCTTGGTATCCCACTTGTTAAACGTGCCCGCGAGCGACACCGTGCTCTTCGGACTGGCCGTGACCTGAAACGTCACGCGTTTGGCGGCAAGGGCGGTTTTCATGGCTTTTCTCATGGATATCCTCCTATTTAATGGACAAACTCGATATTTTCAACAGAGCTGACTTGCCGGTGGTGCTCCCTCGTGAGGAAGACGCAAATCAGACGGTTTCATATTAATCGCTTGCATTATAGTCTTTGATGTCTTATTTGCAAGCTTTTTTCACCCCCCCCCTTTTCCATTGAACAGCCGGGCTGGATGTGCTTGAATTACAGGGCGTTTATTAACACAATAAAGGAACAACCCGAAATGAAAAAGATTTTGCGTCGTACCGTCAAACCCGCTGTTCGTCTTGCCCTGCAGGGAGGGCCCAAAGTGCGAAACACACCGTGGCCGACCCGTCACCTGATCGGCTTTGAGGAAAAATCAGCCGTGGATGCCCTGTTTGACCGTGCCATTGCCTCCGGCAATGCCTTTGGCTACAACGGGCCGGAGGAAGAAACGTATTGCCGTGAATTCGCCGATGCCATGGGCGGCGGGTTCGCGGATGCCGTCAATTCCGGCACAACTGCCGTCTACGTGGCCCTGCGCGCCTTGAACATTGAACCCTTTTCGGAAGTGATCGTTGGCCCGATTACCGATCCGGGTGGCATTATGCCGATCCCGCTCCTGAACTGCATTCCGGTTATTGCCGACGCCGCGCCGGGCCGGTTCTCGCCCGGACCGAAGGAAATCGAGGCTGTCATTACCCCGCAGACGAGCGCAATCGTCGTGGCTCATATTTTCGGCGAGCCGGCCGATATGCCAGGGATCATGAAAGTCGCCCGTCGGCACAAACTATCCGTGGTGGAAGATTGCGCCCAGTCACATGGCGCGCGGCTTAAGGGGCGGCTGGTGGGTACGTTCGGTGATATTGCCGCTTTTTCCACGATGTTCGGCAAGCATCACTGCACGGGCGGCCAGGGCGGTGTGGTGTTCACGCGCCATGAAAAACTCTATTGGGAAGCCCGCCGGGCTTCCGACCGCGGCAAGCCGTTTGGATTGCCCAAGGGCGCCAGCAATGCAATAGCGTCGCTAAATTTCAATCTCAGTGACCTGGCGGCCGTTATGGGGAGCGTTCAATTGCGGAAACTTCCGATAATCGTCTCGCGGCGCCGGGAGCTGGCGAGCCGGATTGTCAAGGGCCTGCGCGGGTTGAAGGCCGTGTCGCTTCCGCCCCAGGTGGCCGGGGCCGAGCCGAGTTACTGGTATTTACGCCTGCGGTTTCATCCCGAGGCCGTGACTTGCGACAAGGCGACCTTCTGTAGTGCGCTGGGCGCAGAAGGTCTGCAGGTGAGTGAGCGCTATTGCAATCCCTGCCATATATGGGATTGGTATCGCCGGCGCCGTGTGTTTGGCACGAGCGGCCTGCCATGGACTGCACCGCAATACCGGGGCAATCCTAACCGGACCTTCCCGTGTCCCAACGTCTTGACGGCCTTGGACGCACATTTTCACCTGACTCTGTTCGAAAGCTGGGGTAATCAGGAGGCCGCAGATATCGTGGCCATTTTCCAGAAAGTGACGCGGGCGTTCGAGAAGCGGAGATGATCGACGCCAGAGGCCGGACGCCGGATGCCGGAAAATCAGCAATCAGCAATTAGACACACGAACAGGCGCCCCATGATTATTGACGCACACAACCATCCTGACTGGTGCGGGTATAACCTGGAAAAATACCTGGCCAATATGGCCAAATATAATATTGACGTCACCTGGCTCCTGTCCTGGGAATGCCCGGCCGACGAGTATGCGCCCGGCAACATCATTGCAATGCCGGATATCGGTCCGAACGGTCCGATCCCGTTTGCCCGCTGTATTTCCTACGCCGAGCGCGCACCGGCTAAATTCGTGCTCGGCTATGCGCCCGATCCGCGCCGGCCGGAAGCCATTGACCATCTGCAGGCCATGATGGATATCTACGGTGTGCGCGTGTGCGGCGAGCTCAAACTGCGCATGATGTACGATAATCCCGATGCCCTGCGGCTATACCGGTTTTGCGGTAAAAAGCGCCTGCCGGTTACCGTGCATATTGACTACGAGTTTGACACTGGGGCGATATACCCGCGGCCGAATTACTGGTACGGGGGCGGGATCGAAGCTTTTGAACGGGCCATTCAAGCATGTCCGGAAACAATTTTCTGCGGCCACGCGCCGGGTTTCTGGGCGCACATTTCCGGCGACGGTAAACACGACAAGGAGGCCTATCCCAAGGGCAAAGTTATGCCGGGCGGCAAGCTGATCGCCATGCTCCGGCAGTACGAAAATCTGTATTGCGACTGGTCGGCCGGTTCCGGGGCCAATGCCCTGATACGCGATCCGGATTTTGCCAAGGATTTTGTCCTGGAGTTCCAGGACCGGCTCCTGTATGCCCGTGATTACTTTGATAACCAGCATCAGGAATTTATGAACGGGTTGGATTTGCCGGCGGCCGTACTGGCCAAGATTTATTCAGGCAACGCCCTTAAACTAGTGCCGTTGCCCGGAATATAGAAACATTACTCTGTATCATATCTCGCAATCGGTATGTCCCATGAAAACAAAACGCACGATCAATGCCGCCCTTCGCAAGGAAATGTCATTCCTCGAAGCGCTTGCGCGCCGCTGTCCGCAGGATGTGGACGTGCTCAAGACCTTGGGTGATCTGTACACACGAACCGGCTGTTATGAGGATGGGCTGAAAACAGACCTGGAATTGTCCCGGCTGTGTTCCCGTGAACCGCTGGTTTGGTATAACCTGGCTTGCAGTTACGCCTTGCTTGACCGGACCGACGAGGCGTTAGCGTCCCTGGAACGAGCCATTGTCATGGGCTATCGGGATGTGCGCTGGATTCGTGAGGACCGGGACCTGAACTCGCTCAAAAAGGACCAGCGCTTCGACATTCTGCTCCAGCGTCTTACGCCGTGAGCACGGTATGC
>VSJD01000140.1 GCA_008636095.1 Kiritimatiellota bacterium
CTGGCGTCCGGCGTCCGTCTTACGGCGGTGCGCTTGTCATTGGCTCGACGATGACGCGGAACCCGATGCTCGACGATTTGTAATCCGCCGTGTAACTGCTCCGCCGTGAAATTTTAAGAAACAGGGGTGCGCAGTCGGACCATGAAGCGCCCTTCAGCACCCGGGTTTTACCTTCCGCATCATCGGTGTCCTCGCACCATTCCCATACGTTGCCGCCGACCCCTAACAGGCCCCAGGCATTCGCACCGCTTTTCTGCACCGGGCAGGACACACGGTAGCCGTCATTGTGATCCAGTTTCTGACCCGGTTCCGGGTTTTCGATGCCAAAGTAATTCCAGTTGCGTGGAATGGGTCCGTCGCCCCAGGGATATTCCGCCGACTTGCCGCAAGCGGCCACCGTTTCCCAATCCTGTTCGGTCGGCAGGCAAAACCGCCACTGACTGCCACCGAAGGTTTTAGTCATCCATATGCAGAAGTTGTTCGCGTCGTTCCAGCTCAGGGCAACCGCCGGCTGGTCGTCCTTGTTGAGCGTCAAATTCTTGTGTTCACCGCTGGTATGCGCCGACTTGAAACAGCGGTATTGTTTGTTGCTAACCTCGTATTTGCCGACGTAGCGCTTCAACGCCGGGATATAGACAAACCGCATCTTGGTTTTAGGTCCGAGTTTCACGACCAGGTCGGCCACGTCGCTGATCGGCTTACTGCAACCAGCCAATCCCGCCATCAGGCCCGCCGCCAGGCACCATCCCCCGATCCACATCCATGTGCGTTTATGCATTGCTTACTCCTCATGCTATGAAAATTTGCCAGAGCCATACGGGCGGAAAGGGGCCGCGCCCCGAAGTATGCGCTTCGCTTTCCGCATCTGGCGGATCCGCTGTGGCGGAAACTTCAGGGCGCGCCGTCAGGTATTCTGAAGCTGAATGCGAACCGTCGCGTTCTTCAGCGCTTCGTCGCTAACGCTTAGATCGGTCGGCTTGATGCCCGCCGGCACGCCCCCGAACAGCTTGATCAGAGCGGCCTGGAACGATTCGGGATTGCTGCGTGTAACCTTGAATGCCTCAACCTTGTCCGGCAATATCAACTGGGATTTCAAGTGATCGCCCTGCGAGAGAATGACGAACGGCTTGGTGCAGTTTGGACAACGGCCGCGCTTGGTGATGTCCGTATCCCTAAGCCAAAGCTTCTGGCCGCACGAGGGGCAACTGATCTTGAAGTCCACTTCGCCCTTGTCGCGCAACATGAAAATGGCCAAGGGAATGCCGAGCGGGTCCGGAAGGGAACGGTAAATGTTCTTGATCTTTTCCAGGGACAGTACATCCATGAAGCGGACCACGATGGCGATGGCGTCAGCCTTGGCCAGTTGCTCCGCGAACGTCGGATCCTGGCTCGGATCCCCCGCAACGACCTCAAAATTTACCAGAAAATCACCGATGACCACCTCAGTCTTTGGCTCGGCGGTGAAAGAGCCTAAAAATTCTTCAGCCAGCTCGCGATAAATTGACAGGATCAATAACATGTTGGCCTTTTTCTCAGTTTGCATAACAGTGCTCTCCTTGTGTTGATATCGCGGATCAAGGCACTCCGGGCTTGACCGGACATAATTTTTAAATTAAAGACTTTTTTCGCGTCCGGTTCAAGTAAAAAAGTCTACCGCAGAATCTATAGGTATGATTATCGGATAAACGAGAAATCTATCAAGGTTATTTTTAGGCTATGTGAATTACGGGATCATCACCAATGGGCAGATGCGGGAGGAGCGAAGTTATCAAGAGCCGCGTTACACCAATGGCGGCCGCGTTTCAAACTTTCCGGCAATTTTTATAAACGACAACCGCCCCCAATAATCCCGACGTCCGGGCAAACTCTTCAAATTCATTCTTCGGCGTGTTGGTCACTTCAATTTCGATCCTGTTTTTACCAGGACGAATTGCATCCGTGATTTCAAAAAGAAACGGCCGCCAGCGCCTGAGGCCGCACTTGCGGCCGTTTACGCTTACTTCCGCAATCTCTTTCACCTTGCCCAGGTCAATCCATATGTCGTCCGTATTCAATGAATCAAGCGAAAACTCACGGATGTACTTAGCTTTTCCGGAATAATATTTGTATCCAAGCGTTTTCCAGCACTTGAGCCCCCCCCTGATTTTTATGGTTTTTTGCCCGATGGAAATGGCCCAGCCGGTCTTTAGCTCCATGATTTTTTCAAATACCTTGTCATGGAAAACGCCGTCAACGGAAATATTCTTTTCTGAAATGAGCACCAATTTGCTCTCAAAACCGGTGAATTTCAGATTTAACGAAAGCCATCCGTCTTTATCGGAGGCACCTTCCATTTCAAGAATCCTCCCGCTTTCAGCGTCCAAAAGACAGGCATTTCCCTTGCCGCGCAATTCTATCCGGCGGTCAAGCGGATTTTCCGACTCATTAACCAGGAAGTAAAGTGTCCAGCCGGCATCATGTCGACAAAGGTATTTTAAACCAGGGCATGCGGTTTTAAGAATCACGTCTCGGCAACCGGTTTTTTTTATGAAGCCAGCAAGCTCGGTAACCCCCTTGAATATTTTCCAACTGCCCCGGCAGGTATTTTCCCTGTTACCGGGCAAATCAATCACAGGGTTTTGTTTCCCCGGACTATCTGCGTTAACAATCCATTCCGGCACGGGAGGGATTACGAGAACGTGTCCGCCTTGCCTAACGAATTCCTTGAGGATCGCATATGTTCTGTGCGGCAGAACGGATACTCCGGCAAGGACAAGCGCTGAAAACTCCTCGCCCGCAACTCTTATTTTTCCTTTGCCAATATCCGCCTCCAATAGAAAATCATCGTCAAGTATGTCAAAATCAACCTGGTTTTCCATCAGGCCATGGCCAACGGAATCGAAAAGGCTTGAGAGTTTGTCCAATTCGGCATTCTTTTTCAGGTCAGGCCGGCGCAATGACCAGGCCGAATGAATGGGATAATAAAGCGCAACCGGGGCGCGGTGCCTGCCGCGGGTCAGAACGTAAGAAAGCCTCGCCACGTAATCCGCAAAACCCCCGAAAGACGGCCAGAAGATGTTTTTATGTCCCTCGGAAGGTGGACACTCAAATTTGCGTTCCGCCCTGATTGAATAGTAAAAAGCGTGCGGGTTCAGGAAATTCACGCCCCTGACATACTGCCAGTCGCATACGGCCTTCATTTCTTCAAGCGTCAGGTCCCAGCCCGAACAAGCATAGGTTTCCGAAAGTGTCCGTTCTTTTCCGGAAAGATGCGCCACGCTTGAGACAAATTTTTCGGTCAGGCGGCGCTTGTTCCGGTCGATTTTATCCAGACCGGGAATGTCAAAATAGCGCAATGGTCTCATCAGATGCCCGGAAAACTGGATATGGTTCTGGAATCCCTCCTCCCATTCAAGATGTCCCGTGAATTTGAGACTGTTTTCCCGGCACCAATTGCTTATCGGCTTGAAATAGTTTGTGCAAAACATCTCGGCCACGGTATCATAGAAATCACAGCGTACTTTCCGGTAATTGCCCGTTTCCTTCCAGAGACAGACCAAGTGATCTTTTAATTCATAACCATGGCGTTTCTTGAAGAATTCCGGCAATTCTTTCGTCCAGGTCAGGCTCGCTGGATTCTTGTTCCACAGGTTATGATAGAAGCCCGGCTCATCGGTGAAAATTCCGGGGATGGTTTTGCCGAACTGTCCCCCGAAACGTTTTTTGTATTCTGCGTGAGAGAAACGAATAAACGCGCGGGTTGCATCAGGATTCAACCGGTCTATATGCGCAGGCCGCGTAATGGGATGGGTAAGCCCTGAATTCCGGCGCATGAAAAAAAGAATCTTGTGCGGACCGGCGGGAATATCGGTCACGAGTTGCCAGTCCCATATATCTTTCGTGACTTCTTTCAGTCCCGAATAGTCCGGTCTGCAAATATAGACGTACTGTGGGAATCCTTCCGGCAGCCATTCAACAAGATGCAGGGGCCCGGTCGTGTCCTTCTCAATCAAATTCAGGTGTTGTTCCTGAAATCCGGGGTTTTCTTCGTATATCTTGCCATGCGCCCAGCCCGAGGCCCAGTTCATGTCATCGTATAGCCAGAGGTTGAAATTGATTTTTTTCCCTTCGTGGATCGCGGCACTGATGCATTTCCACCAATCTTTGGAAAAATAGGGCGTGCGCAACCCGAATCGCCCGTGCATGAAGGCGCCACCCACGTTTTTCTTCGCAAATTCCCTTACCTGCCGGCGCATTTCTGCCGGTTTCAGGCGGTCGTTCAAAAACCAGAAGGGCACAAGCCGGAATTGCTTTGGCGGCCGTCTAAAATCTTTTTGAGCAATTTTTTTGTTCATCATTTCGATTTAACCTTTCAAAGGAACCGGCGGAGACAACGGCAGATCAAGCCATGCCAATCCGATATGACGGCAAAAATGTTACCGTCCTGCCGCAGCCAGCTCGCGTCGGAGCCAGGCCAGTGCCGCCTCACGGTTTTCCACCAGGCCTTCCAACTGCGCGTCGTAAACCCGCTGTTTCCATCGGCCAATCTCGCGGCCGGCAGTAACGCCCAGGGGCAGGATATCATGACCCGTGACCCACGGCTTGGGCAGGACCGGTTCGGCGCGGCGCGCGGCCAGGAACGCGGTCAGAAACGTGTGGTTCGTCAGGTCCCCGTGACTGGCCGCGCAATCCAGGCGATGCAGTTCCAGCTCGGTGGCAAAGGTCGGCGCCCCCACCAGCCGGCAGAGCGTTGCCTTACGCATGCGTTGAACATCCATGAACCGCATGTGGTTACCTATGCAAAACGCGATGGCCTTGATGTCGTCATTCGGCAGACGCAGGCGCTTCAAGATCTCTTCCGCCAGGGCCGCGCCCACGCCGGCATGACAGTCGAACCGGATGCGGTTTTCCACGAACTTGGCCGTGCCGGGCTTGCCCACATCGTGGAGCAGGACGGCGTAAGCCAGTCTCAAGTCTGGTTGCCCGCCCGCCTGCCCGAGACTACTCGGGTCGGCCAGGGAGCTCGGCCGAGGATGCATGGCGTTCAACATCATGATCGTATGCGTCCAGACGTCCCCCTCGGGGTGAAACTGCGGGGGCTGTTCCTGGCCCCGGAGCGCTGAGACCTCCGGCAGGATGACCGGGAGCAGACCGACTGTCTGAAGGAGTTCAATCGCCGCGCCGGGTTGCGGCGCCTCCAGCAGGATGCGCGTCAGTTCCTGCTGAATCCGCTCGGCGCTGACTTTTTCGATCTGTGGGGCGTGCCGGCGGATGGCATCGGCCGTGGCGGGGTCCAGCTTGAAATCCAGCGTGACGGCAAACCGCACGGCGCGCAGCATGCGCAAGTGGTCTTCCGCAAACCGGTCGTCCGCTCGGCCCACGGCCCGGATCAAGCGTGCGGCCAGGTCCGCTTGGCCGCCAACATAGTCGCGCACCGTGCCGGTCAGGGGATCGAGAAACAGTGCGTTCACTGTGAAGTCGCGGCGCAGGGCGTCTGTCTGCTCGTCGGTGAACACCACACCCTCGGGATGGCGGCCATCGCGGTAAGCCTGGTCTTTGCGGAAAGTGGCTACCTCGTATTCATGGGTCTGGACTCTCACCCGCACCACGCCAAACGATTTACCCACCGTCACCGCTCTGGGGAATAGGCGCTCCACCTGGTCGGGCACGGCCGAGGTGGCAATGTCAAAATCCTTCGGCGCGCGGCCCATGATGAGGTCGCGTACGCAGCCGCCCGCCCAAAGGGCAGTAAAACCCTCTTTCGTCAAACGCCGGACCACGCTCCGGGCGCCATCGCTGAGCGGATTGGTGGGAATGGAAATCATAAAAAATAATTATCCCAGCCGGAATGCCTGCGGCAACAGATCCTTTAACGTGTAAGAGACCATTCCAGATGGATCGCGCGCGGCGGCTGTGATAATGACAAAATCCGGCCGGCAGAATTCGGCCAGCGCCTGCAGGCAGGCTCCGCAAGGCATAGGTGCGGTCTGCCCGCCCTTCTTCGCCAAGCCCTGTGGTTTACCACAGGGCTTGGCTTCGCAGGGTGCTTCACTGGAGGCGACAGCTAACGCCGTGAAGCGGCGATGCCCCGCCGCAACGGCGGCGCCCAAGGCCGTGCGTTCTGCGCATAGCGTCAGGCCATACGACGCGTTTTCCACGTTACAGCCTTGAAAGACGCGCCCTTCACGGGTCAGCAGGGCCGCGCCGACGCAGAACCGGGAATAGGGCGCGTAAGAGCGCCGCATTGCCGCGACTGCCTTTTTAATCAGATTCTTTTGTTGGTTGGGAGTCATACCAAAAAAATGCAGAATGTCCGGTTTTGTCTACAGCCTTCAGCCTACAGCCTGCAGTCTATTTTGCCAGTTCTTTCCAAAGTTCCTGCAAGAGTCGGCTCATGACCGGAGCGGCGCTATAGGCGGCGGCGGTAATTTCTTCGTGTACCAGTGGCCGGTTGCCGAGGCCGGCCGCCCGGTTGGCGATGAAAGAAAGGGCGCCTACCCGCAGGCCGGCGGCATGGGCCAGCAGTGCTTCCGGTACGGTGGACATGCCGACGGCATCCGCACCCCAGGCGCGGAACGCGCGAATTTCTGCCGGTGTTTCGTAAGTTGGACCCGAGGTCGCGAGATATACCCCGTGTGCCAGGGGGTGTCCCAGGCATTCCGCCGCGCGATCCATCCGCCGGCGCAGATCGGCGTCATACACCTGCGTCAGATCCGGGAACCGCGCGCCCCAGCAAGCATCGTGCGGCCCGACCAGCAGATGCGCACCCATGGCGTTGATGTGGTCGTCAATGACCATCAACGTACCCGGGGTCAGGTCGGCCCGGATACCGCCGGCGGCGTTGGTCAGCACCACAAGTGAAGCGCCAAATGTCTTAAGCAGGTAAATGGGAAATGCAACGCTCTCCCAGCCGGCGCCTTCGTACCAGTGTCGGCGTCCCAGGAAAACAAACGTTTCAAGGCCGGAACATGTTCCCCAGAGCAGGGCGCCGTCGTGGCCGGCCACGGTCGGACGGCCCAATCCGGGAATGGCACGATAATCCAGGCGGCCTTGCATTTCAAAAGCCGTTGCGGTCGCGCGCCAGCCGGAGCCCAAGATGAGTCCCACCACGGGTTTCGCCGTGGGAAATGCGGTCCGGACAGCCTGCGTACCTTGTGCCAGCATTGCTAGATTCATATTATTGTCTCCTAAATTTCGAGCGTAATAAGCGGGGGCGGTGAAACGTGCTCTGCAGTTATCCGGAAGGCGTCCGCGGAGAGTGCGAGCGCTTCCTCCAGGCGGTCCCGACGGTTTGTGTGCAGGATTGCCATTGTCTCGCCGACGGTCACCGCTTCGCCGATTTTTTTCAGCGCGGCGATGCCGGCGGCAGGATCAATCGTATCTGTCACGTGCTTGCGGCCGGCGCCCAGGAGCAAAGCTGCGCGGCCGATAGCTTCGGCATTCACGGTTTGAATGAAGCCGGCGCGGTGGGCTGTAACCGGCTCACGGATGGTGGCTGAAGGCAACCGTACCGGATCATCCAGCGCGCGCGGGTCGCCGCCCTGCAGGCGCACCATGGTCTTCAAACGTTCAAAAGCCTCGCCGGACTGAAGTTTGGCGCGGAGCCGTTCCAGCGCCTGCTTTCGATCAGCGGCTACGCGGCCCATCATGAGCATGCGCGCGCCAAGTTCGAGGGTGAGCGCCACGACGTCCACCGGTCCGTTTCCCCGCAGGACGTCCACGCTTTCCGCCACTTCCAGGGAGTTGCCGACCGCGCGGCCCAAAGGCTGATTCATATCCGTGAGGAGTGCCGCCATGTGCAGGTCCAAGCGCCGCCCCGTCGTGACCAGCGCGCGCGCCAAAGCTTCGGCATCCGCGTGTGTCGTCATAAAAGCGCCGTGCCCCCATTTCACATCCAGCACCAGTCCATCCGGCTGGGCCGCCAGTTTCTTGCTCAAAATACTGGACACGATCAGAGGGATCGCGGGCACAGTGCCGGTTACATCGCGGAGCGCGTAGAGTTTGTTATCGGCGGGGACAATGGTTTCCGTGGCGCGGATGATGGAACAGCCGCAGGTATTCAGCACATGGAGGAAGGTGGCCTCATCGAGATGGGTGCGGTAGCCGGGGATGGATTCCAGCTTGTCAATGGTTCCGCCGGTAAGCCCCAGGCCGCGTCCGGCGATCATGGGCACGGCGATGCCACAACAGGCCACCAGTGGCGCCAGGACCAGTGACACCTTGTCGCCGATGCCGCCCGTGGAATGCTTGTCAATCTTGGGATTGCGCAGCGATGAAGTGTCCAGTGTGATGCCTGAGGCCAACATGTTCCGGGTCAGGGCCACGATTTCGTCAGGGAACATGCCTTTGAGCGTGATGGCCATGGCCAGGGCGGCCATCTGGTAATCGGGAATGGCACCGCTGGCATAGCCCCGGATAAAGAAGCCGATTTCCTCATCTGCCAGGGCGCGGCCATCGCGTTTTTTTTCAATAATCCATTGAGGTACCATGGTTTATCCAGTATAGTATCAAATATAAGTATGTCAATGACCGCGATGCCGGCTGGTGTTATTGTGTAACCGGATGAAAACAGTTAATTTCTCGCGTTAGCGCTTCCCATCCCTGGCTGAGTAGTTTTCCTAACAACTGAGCTAATTGCAAAAGTAGCCACAAAGATGCACAAAATTCACAAATAAGAAAGGTGGAATCAGGCTTTTCAGATGTATCATGTTATATATTAAATTCTTATAAAATATCCAACTTTTGTGTTTCTTGTGCTTTTTTGTGGCAAAAATAGTTTGGAAACTGCCTCAACTGTCACCATGCTTCAAACCCATAACAACCCGAACGTGTTTCCGGAAACTGCGGACATCGAAACCGCGTCCGATGATTATGCGGGGCGGTTTGCCGGCGCGGTTGGCGCTTGGATGCTGAAGATCCAGGAAGTCGTTGTCCTCGATCTGCTCAAGGACCATCCCGGCGTCCCGACTCTCCGGGAGGTCGGGATCCTCGATGTCGGCGGCGGCCATGGCCAATTGGCCGTTCCGCTCTGCCGGGAACAGTACCCGGTGACGGTCGTCGGCAGTGCGGAAGTCTGTCGCCAGCGCCTTGCCGCCCTTGTGGATGCTGGCCAATGCCGGTTCCAGGTGGCGGATGTATTGAATCTTCCTTTTGCCGACCGGTTTTTTGACACCGTCCTGTGTTTCCGGCTGGTGACCCACTGTGCACGTTGGGAGGAACTCATTGGCGAACTCTGCCGGGTGGCCGCGCGCGCCGTGATCGTGGATTATCCCACGAGCCAGAGCCTGAACTGCGTGGCCCCGCATTTGTTCGGCGCCAAGAAAAAGCTGGAGGGCAATACGCGCGCGTTCCGCCTGTTTCGACACGAGGAAATCGTCGGAGCATTTGCCCGCCATAGCTTTGTTCCAGGCCGGCGAATTGGCCAGTTTTTCCTGCCCATGGTCCTGCATCGCCGCCTGAAATGCCGACCGCTTTCCGCTGCAGTGGAAGGTCTATTACGCCAAGCCGGCCTGGTCCGGCGTTTGGGTTCGCCGGTCATCATGGAACTGCGGCGGCGGGAGGCCGCCGCGTTCGAGATCAGCCAGCCGCCCTGCGCAATGCCCGCCGGCACTCGTGTGCTGGTTACCGGCGCGACCGGGTTTACCGGCGCCCTCCTGGCCCGCAAACTGGTGCGCTCCGGCCTGGAGGTGCATGCCATTGCCCGGGCCTCCTCGAACCTGGAGGCGCTACGCGATCTGCACATCCATTGGCATCGGGGCAACGTATTTGACGAAGCCGTGGTGGCCGAGGCTACACAGGGTGTTGACTATATTTTCCACGTGGCGGCGGCCTACCGCGAGGCCAGGCATGCCGACGCCATGTACGCCCAAGTGCATGTGCTCAGTACCCAGCTCCTGGCCCGCGCGGCCCTGAAGAATCCCGCGTTCAAGCGGTTCGTGCACGTCTCCACGGTGGGGGTCCACGGCCATATCGCCAACCCGCCGGCCGACGAACTTTATTCCATGTGCCCCGGCGACATCTACCAGCAGACCAAGGCGGATGCCGAACTGTGGCTGAGGAATTTTGCCCAGAAGAAGTCGTTGTCCTATACTGTGATCCGGCCGGCGGCCATTTACGGGCCGGGCGACACACGCCTGCTGAAATTTTTCCGGATGGCCTCGCACCGAATCCTGTTCCTGCTTGGGCGCAGCCAGTGCCTGTATCACCTGATTCACGTGGACGATCTCACCAATATCATGATCCTGGCGGCGACGCATCCGGCCGCCCGGGACGAAATTTTCATTTGCGGCAACCCGGACTGTGTGACGCTCGACCAGATGGCGCGGATCGTGGCCGGCGAGCTGGGCAACCGGTTTCACCTCGTGCGCCTGCCGGCGTTCCCGTTCTTTCTGGCCGCCGATGTGTGCGAATGGGTCTGCCGCAAGCTGGGCGTCGAGCCGCCCATCCACCGGCGGCGGCTGGCGTTCTTCACCAAAGACCGGTCGTTCAATACGCGCAAACTTCGGGAAAAACTGGGATACCAGGTGCGCTATTCCAACGAGGCGGGCCTGATTCAGACCACGCGCTGGTATTGCGAACGGGGATGGCTGAAACGGCGCTCATGATGCCGTAAACAAAAAAAATTCCAAATGCCAAAATCCAAGGAATAGTCAAATTTCAATTAAGACAAAATAAATCCAAGTTTTATTTCCATTTCTTCCTTTGTCTTCATTGATTTTACTTCCTTTGAATTTGGTACTTGGAATTCGGAATTTTTTCCGTGACAGCGCTATGTCATGGGCTTGATAGCGTTTTTATCGAACATGTAGACAACGCCGCCGAAGGCCGTCATCAGGGTTGTCAACACCGATACGACAAAGGAAACGATAAAGGCCTGTGAAGAAGGCACGCCCACCAGCGCGAAGAACGCCACAAAACTGCCTTCACGCACGCCGATGCCGTTAATGGATATCGGCAATATGATCAGCAACATCATGAGCGGCACGAAGATAAAGTAATACGTCACCGGCACATGGATCCCGAAGCCCACGGCAACCGCATAAAAAACCAGGATCCTTAGTATCTGCACGAATCCGGTAAGCAGGAACGACGCCACCAGCGTTTGCGGATATTGCCGGTACTGTAAACACGATACGATCCACCGGCGCACCTGGTGGATGATTTTCCTGTCCGCCACCCGCTTGATAATCCGACGATCTACCCAGTGAATGAATTTGTTATGAAACAGGAGCGCGATGCCGAGCGTACACACCACGGCCACGGCGGCGGCGATCAGGCGTGCATTCGCCAGGCCGAAGGTATCGCCAACCATCCAGGCGCTGACGCATCCCAGTAAAACCAACGACAGCGCGCCCATGAGCCGGTCAATCACCATGGAAGTCACCGCCAGCGAGACGTTGGCGGTGCTCTTTGAAAGATAATATCCCCGCACGATGTCGGCGCTGACGCTGGAGGGCAATACCAGGCCCCAGAATCCGCCGATGTAGTTGATCACCAGAAGGCGCCAAAACGTGATGGGCGAACCTTTTGCCCGCAGGAGCAGGAGCCATTTGCTTGTGCTCAGGATGCGCTCGGTCAGCAGGAGGCCCACGGCTACGGCCATCAGGCCTAGGTTGGCGCGGCCGGCCAGTTCCAAGCTGCCCCGCCAGTCAATCAGGCGCAATGTAAAAAACAGCAACAGCAGGCTGACGCCGAATTTCAATAATTGTTTAATGCCTGCCTTGGTCATGGTCGAGATGGTAGCCCGACCCCTGGGCGGCATCAAGCCAATTAACCATTCCCGATCTGTGTGCGTGTGCGCAGATCGGGGGCAGGTGGCGGCCGTGGGGCGGGTGCCGGCGGCTTCGCCGATGCCGCCGGTGCGCCACCGGTCTTGGCTACATGCTGAGGGTGCAGGAGCATGACCAGGTTGTGGCCGAACAACCGGGGTCCCGATTCCGGCGCGCCGACATCGGCGCAGTCCTTGATCAGGCGCGTGAACAGGCTGTACCCCAGCTCGCGATGCTCGTTTTCCCGGCCGCGGAAAAGCAGGGATATTTTTATGCGACATCCCTTTTCCAGGAAGTTGCGAATGTGATGCATCTTGGTGCAGTAATCGTGATCCTCGACGTTCGCGTGGAATTTCATTTCCTTCAGCTCGACCCGCACCTGGTGCTTGCGGGCCATTTTTTCCCGGCGGCTTTCTTCGTACCGGAACTTGCCGAAATTCATGATGCGGCAGACCGGTGGATTCGCATTTGGTGAAATTTCCACCAGGTCCAGGTTTTTGGATAGCGCCAATTTCAGGGCCTCGCCGGTGGCGATAATGCCGATTTGTTCGCCCGTATCCGAGATACAGCGGACCTGGGGAACACGAATACGGTTATTCACTCTGGTCGTCGTGCGAATAATGACCTCCTGGCTTGTGGTTACGGTCCCGGTTCGGGACCCTTCATGGTTCCGGCCGATGGCACGGCCTCGGTCTTGACTTGCTGAATAAATGCCTCCACGCTCAAGGCGCCCTGGTCGCCGCCGACGCGGCTGCGCACGGAGATGGTCCCCGCCTCCGCTTCCTTCGGGCCGAGGATTAGCATGTAAGGGATTTTTTCCAATTGCGCGTTGCGGATCTTGGCGCCTAACTTGCTGGCGCCGGTGTCCACCGTTACGCGCAGGTCGGCGGAGCGGAGCGTCTCGGCCACCTGCCGGGCGGTCTCGATCTGCTTATCCGTGAGCGGCAGGATGCGAACCTGTTCCGGCGCTAACCACAGCGGGAACGCGCCGCCGTAATGTTCGATCAGAATCCCGAAAAACCGTTCCAAGCTGCCGAGCAGGGCGCGGTGCACCATGTAAGGCCGATGCGCCTGGCCGTCTTCGCCGACGTAGGTAATATCAAACCGTTCGGGCATGTTGAAGTCAAACTGGATGGTGCTGAGCTGCCATTCGCGGCCGATGACGTCCTTGACCTTTAAATCCACTTTAGGGCCATAGAAGGCGCCGCCGCCCTCATCCACCGTGTAGGCCAGGCCTTCGGCGTTGAGCGCTTTTTCAAGCGAAGCGGTTGCCTGGGTCCAACGCTCCTCGCTGCCGATGGCCTTGGCCGGCCGCGTGGCGAGATAGGCCGAAATGTCGGCAAAGCCAAATGCCTTGAAAAAGGAAAGCGCAAAGCGGATCGTGCGCTGGACTTCCGTTTCGATTTGTTCGGTCGTGCAGAAAATATGGGCGTCGTCCTGGGTGAACCCGCGTACCCGCAGAAGACCGTGCAGGACACCCGCCTTTTCGTAGCGATACACCGTGCCCAATTCCGCCCAGCGCAGGGGCAGGTCGCGGTAGGAGCGCAATTGTGACTTGTAAATCTGGATGTGAAAGGGGCAGTTCATCGGCTTGAGGAAATACTGGAGTTCGTCAATCACCATGGGCGCATACATGCTTTCACGGTAGAAACCCAAGTGGCCGGAGGTCTCCCACAAGAGCGAACGCCCGATGTGCGGGGTGTAGAGCAGTTCATAACCGGCACGGAAGTGTTCCCGACGCCAGAAATCCTCGATCAGCGCGCGGATGCGCGCGCCCTTGGGATGCCAGTGGATCAGTCCGGGGCCGACTTCCTCGTGCATGCTGAAGAGGTCCAACTCGCGGCCTAACTTGCGGTGGTCGCGTTTGCGGGCTTCTTCCAGGCGGTCGAGTTGCGTCTGCAGGGCTTGGGCAGATTCCGCCACGATCCCATAAATCCGCTGGAGCATTGGATTGGTTTCGATACCCCGATAGTAGGAGCCTGCCACGGAGAGCAGTTTAAAGGCCGGGATCTCACTGGTGGAGCCCAAGTGCGGGCCGCGGCAAAGATCGCTAAAATCGCCACAGCGGTAGAAGCTGATAGGTTCACCCTCGGGAATATCGGCCAGTCGTTCGAGCTTGTAACGCTGGCCCTTAAGCGCTAGCGCGGCTTCGACGCGCGTCATCTCCACGCGCTCGAACGGCAGATTGGCGGACACCAAGCGGGCCATTTCCGCTTCGAGGTGGGAAAAATCTTCAGGGGTAAACCGGTGGGACAGGTCGAAATCGTAGTAGAAGCCGTCCCCTGTGGCCGGCCCGATATCAAGCTGGACGTTCTCAAACAGCCGTGTGACGGCGGCGGCCATGACATGCGCCGTGCTGTGGCGCACACGTTCTAAATCCAAAGTAAAAATCTCCTTCTGTAAAACAAACTTTGCTGGGCCGGTTTTTAGCGTCGCTCCGGCTTTAGCCGAAGCAAGCGACCACTTGCCGCGCGCCGGGCGCGTGACGACGTGGCAAAAGTGTCCATAAATGTAACATGGGGTCAAATTCATGTCAATGCCGCAAACGACATGCCGCAAATGCACGAA
>VSJD01000325.1 GCA_008636095.1 Kiritimatiellota bacterium
TCTTCTTCCGTTACCAGGCGACCCTGGGCAAGCACGGCATAGGTATATTCCTGACCCGGCGGCACCGGCTCGCCGCCAATCTGGCCAGCGGGGTTAACCTTGTTCTGACTGTTGACCGCGCTGATGATGTCCGGGACGGTGATGCCGAGCTTGGCCAACTGGTCGGGTTTGACCCAGAACCGCATGGCGTATTGGCCCGCGCCGAATACCTGGATGCTGGCGATGCCTGGAACACGGAGCATTTGGTCGTTGAGGTTAATGTAGGCGTAATTGGCCAGGAACGCGGCGTCATAAGTACCTTTGGGCGAATAGAGGCAAATAAGCATCAGCGGAGCGGCCGTGGATTTCTGAACGGTGACACCGTAATTGCGGACGTCAGACGGGAGCTGGGAATCGGCCTGGTTAACGCGCATCTGGGCTAGGATCTGGTCAATACTGGGGTCCGTCGTGACATCGAAATCAATGCGCATTGACATGGCGCCATTGTTGGCGTTGACGGAATACATGTAGGCCATGTTGTCCACGCCGCTCATTTGCTGTTCGATGGGAGTTGCGACCGACTGTTCCACGGTAAGCGCGTCCGCGCCGACATACGTTGCCTGCACCTGGATTTCAGGCGGGACAATATTGGGGAATTGGGCCGTAGGCAGACCCAGCATGATGACAAGGCCCACAATGACCATGATGATGGAAATTACCATGGCCACGATGGGACGGTTGATGAAAAATTTTGTCATGGAGTAGAGATCGCCCCAGGGACGGGCACATTCGTGCCGGTTACGGAAGTCTTATCGGCATCCGGCTGATAAGGTTTTGGGCTTACGATTGTGCCTTCGCGAACCTTTTGCGCGCCTTCAACCACCAGTCGCTCGCCGGCATTCAATCCCTGCTTGACGATCCAAAACGCTCCGCTGCGTTCACCCATCTGCACGGTTCGGATAGAGGCGCGGTTATTCTTGTCCACGACCACAACATGATAGGTGCCCTGTATTTCAGTGACGGCGCGCTGCGGAACCAGGAGTGCGCCGTTATACATCTGGATGACAAACCGGATGTGGGCATACTGGCCCGGCCGCAGGATGTTCTCCGGATTCGGAAACAGACCGACGAGGAGGATCGTGCCGGTTTTAATGTTCACCTGGCGGTCGGCGAGCACAATGGTGCCCTTGTGCGGATACGTATTGCCATTGGCGAGAACAAGCTCAAGGTTGTTGGTGCGATGGATGACATGCTCGCTGTCCTGCGTTATTCGTTTTTCCATCGCCTTCATATATTCCTGTTCGCTGATAGGAAAATAGGCCTTGATGGGATCAACCGTTGAGATGGCGGTCAACTCCACGGTGTTGGGGCCCACCAGGTCGCCGATCTGGGCTTCGGCGATGCCGACGATACCGTCAATAGGTGAAGTGATCTTGGTGAACCCTAAATTCAACTCGGCTTGCTGGACGGCCGCCTGGGCCGATTCCAACGCGGCTTGATTGCCCTTGTTGGACTGGATGGCATTATCCAGCTCTTGTTGGCTGATGGCGTTATTTTTGGCCAGGGGTGTGTACCGCTTGACGTTTATGGCGGTCATGTCCAGGTTTGCCTGGGCCTCGGCCATTTGGCCATTGGCTTTATCCAGCGCCGCCTGGAAGGGGCGCTGGTCAATTTGAAAAAGCAGGTCGCCTTTGTGGACGAGCGTGCCTTCCTGGTAACACTGGGCCATCAAATACCCGCTGACCTGGGCATGGATCTGGGCGTTAACCATCCCGTCGAGCGTGCCGATCCAGTCCCCGTAAATCGGAACGTCCTTTTGAACCACGTCCATTACCATCACCTCCGGCGGTACCATCTGGGGCGCGTGTGCGGAGCGTTTGCAGCCAGAGGTGGCCAGCGCCAGGATTACGATGGCAGATAGCGCCCAAGCTGCTTCAAGTGTTCGTTTTCTAATCATGTTGGCCTCGTTGGAAGTTCTATGCATGCCACGCTCACACCATGACCACACGGTTTTCGTCACTCGATGTCCGAATTGCATCCAACACTCGCGAGAGCTCCAGCGCGCTGGCGGGTGTCACGGGATAGTGGGCTTCGCCGCACAAGGCGGCAGCAATTTCTTTATAAATCTGGTGCTCGTCACCGTACAGGTTGCCGGTCAATGTTTCTTCCAAAATCCGGTCCGGCGCCGCCTTCATGGCGATGTATTTGGTAGGGTCCGAGGGCTGCGCGGGTGTTGTGGCATTCACCTTTAACTGTGTGCCGTTCACCACGATTGTGCCGCGCGTGCCCTGAAGGAACCAGGTTGGCAGGGATTCGGTTGCAATCGTGTATTCCGCCTGCACGAGGGCGCCGTTGGTGAGTGTTAGAATACCCATAAAAATGTCTTCGACATCGCCGGGGTTGATCGTCTGCTTAAGCCGTCCGTAAACCGACTTCACCGGACTGCCCAGGAGCTGAATGGGTGTGTCCACAATGTGCGGTCCCCAGTTCAGCAAATAACCGCCGCCGTAGCGCCGCTCGGTCTGCCAGTCGTTGCGTGTACCGAAACTGCCTTGCACGCGCCGGACCAGGAACACGGTGCCGATAGCCTGTTCCTCGACCACCAACTGGCGCAGGCGCCGCAGGTCACTGCCCCAGCGCGCAGGCAACCAGGGCAGCAGGAGCTTGCCTGAGGATTCGGCCGTACGGACCATGCGCTGGGCTTCGTCGGCATTGACCGCCCAGGGCTTGGTCACGAGCACGTTGATGCCGGCCGACAGGCAGTCGCAGGTCATCTGACAATGCTGGTCACTGCGGGTGACGATGATCACGAAGTCGAGCGGCTCTTCCTTGAGCATACGGTGATAATCATCGTAAGGCCGGCACCCAAACCGGGCGACGGCCATCTGGCATGCGTGGGCATCCACATCGCAGACGGCGGTCAGGTGGAACGCCTTGTTTTTTTCGATAGGGCCGGCATGCAGAGTGCTGCCACTGCGGCCATAACCCAGGATGGCTGTGCGAATGACGTCCATGAAGGAATCTCCTACGGGCCGATATCCATAAACTGTTTTGGCGTAGCATATCGGTTATCCAATGGACGAAGCAAGCGGAATTTAGTATACAGATTTAGCATACATACAGAAAAATTTAGCATACATGATCATCACCTAACGTTTGGCGGATTCCGGAAAAAGTGATGCGGGCGCGAAGATTTTACCCTTCTTCGCCAAGAAGCCCTGTGGCTTGCCACAGGGAGGATCCTCCGTCGCCGAAGCGGCTATGGAGGACAAGATGGCGTTTCCGGCTTCGCAGGGTTCCGCAAAGATGCCCCGCGGCTTGCCGCGGGGTGCTTTACTGTCTTTTCGCTTGCGTTTTTTGGGGAGGGTAAGCTAATGACTATTTGCAATTGGCATCAGGCGATGCAAAATTAAGGTACAAATCAACTTGCGAGGAACAGAAAGGAAAATCGAATGAAAAAAAACATGCAAACTCGATTGATTATCGGCATTTTCCTGACAATTCTGAGTAGTATTTGCGTGGTCAACGCTCAGACCAATACCAACGCAGTGGTTCAGGTGAATTCTCCGGACATATTCTGGTTGAAGCGCCCATTGCATGTCACAGCCGATTCCATGCAGTATATATATCTGCCGATTCCGGGAGGCGAAGGGTTGGACCAGGTGCGCAATTTCAAGTATGTCCTTGATTTGCCGAAGGGATTGGAATTGGCCGGTGGCCTTTATCTAATCGGTAGATCCTGTTTCGGTGAAAATAGTTCTGTTTATCCCTCTTGGGTTAAGACCATTGCGTTGGATGAAAACATCACGCGTTATGAGCTCGGTATTCCCGGGATCGGTTTTACCGGTGTCGGCGTATGGCTCAGCAGCCCATATATACCGGTTGTAAACATCTCTGGAACAAGTGGGCAATGGCAGGATTTCCAGGGAGAAGCTCCCGGCTTCGATTCTACCAGGGCAGTCTGGTTGTTGCGTTGGGCAAACTCACAAAAGTCCATGAAACTATGCCGAGGTGTGGTGGACGTGGATGATATCGTTGTTCGCCAAAAGTCAAACGGCCGAGTTGTGTTTGAAGAGCATTTTAATGACGGTTCGGTCGGACAGTTTAAAGGCGGACAAAACAACGGAGTCAGCATAGAAAAGGAAAACGATAATTATTTTGTGCGTATCAAAACCGGGGATGCGGAAGCGGCAATACAGCAAAGTATTGTTGCCGCCGACACAAATGCCCCGGGACTCCAGTCTTTAATACCCGGCGAGGATTATGCAGTTACCTGCCGTGCCCGGACTGTGATTACCCGCACCCCGGATTATCTCATTTATATGTTGGCCTGGATCAAAATCGGTGGCGGGGAAAAAGAAACGGAAATCAAGGTCCATTATGAATATGAGCTTAATGGGAAACAATATTCTGTTCCGGAGCATAAATTGCGCGTTATTGTTGAGGATGACGTCGGGAAGCCAAAGACATTGGAAACAGTGTTGTGGTCGCAGGCGGAAGACTGCATGGGTATACAGCCGTCCCGGGTTCAGGATTACCTGCTTGATCTGACGAAGTCGTGCGGGATCAAGACGCATTTAACGGAACTTGATCTTAATCCATGGAAGTCGCCCTATGCCGGCAACGTCAGGAAGATGAATTTACGCGATCCTTTTGCCGAAAAAATCAAACAACGCGGGATGGCTGCCATACCATATCTTGGTTTTCCATATAGGGATATGGGGTTTGCGGCGTATGTGTCAAATTATCCGCCTGCTCCAGGCCAGTTGGCGATCAATGAAATCATTAATCAATTCGGGCAGACGAATAAGTCGGCTGATATTAGAAATCCTGCTCTCTGCTTTACCAGACTGGCAGCCAAGCGCAGTGAATATTGGCAAGCCATTCTTAAAATGCTCAAAGAGGGAGCCCGGGTCAACAAATGGGACGGGCTGATGTGGGACTATGAAGTACCCAACATTTTGTGTGTTCCTAATAAACGGAAATGCGAAAGCTGTTTTTGTCCGGACTGCATCGAGGCGTTCAAGGAATATACGGGCATAAAGGATATTGCTAAGGCGCCGGAGAACAGGGTTATGCTTGAAAAAGACTATCCGTTTCAGGATTTGGCGGAGCCGGCGCGGTCAATTCTGTCAAATTATCCGCTGGAATGGCTGAAATTCAGGGGAGAACAGAACGGAAGAATTTGGCAATCAATGATTACATTGGTTCGGGAAGTCAATCCCGCGGCCCGGTTTTATCTGTATTCGGGCAGTTATATGGCAATTCCGAGCGCGGAAGCCCCTTGGCATCACTGCGAATTTTACGGTGTTTATCCCCCGGCGGCCGGCAGGTATGTGGATGTGTTTATGGAGATTCACGGACCTCTGCGCGGCAAGGGTAAGTATGGGCTGGAAGAAATAAAACTGATGCGGGAAGCGTTGCGGGCCGCCGGCGGCAGGAAAGTGCCGGTGTTGAATACGGTGCAGACGTCTTCACCGCACTATCCCCTGGCGAAAAACGATGCCATCCAGTCCGTGGCGTTGACAGAGGCAGGTGGCTTCCAGATTTACAGTTGGGGCGGTAATTTTGACAGCCAGACGTGGTCATCGGTCAGGGAAGGTATTAAGGCATTGGCAACCTTTGAAGATTTCTTCCTTGAAGGGACCAGGTTTGATCAGGTTGCTACACTGGACAAGCCATTGGAGTACAGCGTCTGGATCAAGGGCGAAGACCGGGTTGTGTTCATATTCAACAACACGGCCAAGGATGAAAAAGTGACGCTGAAGAACGACTTCCGTGTCAAATACGCCTCAAACCGGGTTACGGCAAAAAACCACGCTACGGGCGAGGTTTACGCTGACCCGGAAACGATCGTGTGTACGGCGCCGGCTTATGACACGACGATCATTCATTTCAAGGCCCGGTAACATGTTGCGCATGTAGGCCTGCCTGTTGGGCGTTTGTAGTCGGCTCTGCTATCTTAATGTATAGTGTCTACATCCGTAACATCTATGCTTTTTGCGGAGAAGATGCGCGAGTTAAACGTTGTCTTAGCCTTCCCCTTCTAACGGAGGAGATTGGGTGGCATGTAAACGCAGGGCGAATTTCGGTCCCCGAGCTTGGCGAGGGGTTTGAAAAAACAAGGTAAGTCTGGTTTAGGTGCGCCGGCGCCGCGCAAAGCGCTATACCCGTGTATGCGCGAGCGCGGCAACGGTGCAGATGAGCCGGAATCGCCGTAGTCTTTTTCAAACGAAATTCACACTGCTATTAACAGTGACCGGTGATATAAGAAATATTCCATTATTTTCGATTGATTCTTCAAGCGATATCCAGTGCCTCGGCCACGGCAATGGCGGCCCATTGATCAAGTCGCCGCGGATCGTTACAGACCGTGGTGATATCTTTCAAAATCCACTCGCAACGATTTTGGCGGGTGGCGGCGCGCACGGTCTTCAGGTAATTCCGCACCAGTTCCGGATCAAAAGTCACTGCGGCCAGATGGGCAGGATTAGGTTTGAAGGAGAAGACATAATCGCCGCTGATCGTCTCGGAAGCTTCCGCCAGGTTGATCCAGGGGCTCATGCTGATTTTACGCAGGTTCTTGATGGAGCGCAGGATTCCGACCTTTTTATGCAATGGCTCGCAGCATCCGTAATATGTCAGCCCGAAACGGCTTAACACTTTCCGCTCATACTGCAACGCAAACTCCTCGTGCATTTCCGGCGACACCCCGGAAAATATCTGCGCCGTAGAACAGCCCCATTGTTCTTTGGCCGTCACACGATGGCCAGCATGGTTTTCGCGTGGTAATTCATCGGTGATTCCATATCCGCCCGAGCCGACGGTCCAGATGCCGTTGCCGACGTCCAGCATGCCTTCTTTTTCCTGGCGGTCCAGCGCCTCATTCAGCGCCCTTGTGAAATTGCCCAGGACGCGATGAACCAGGCCGGGGCGGTCATACATATCAATGAATAATCGCTCGATGCCGTACCAATGAATCATCTGGTCCCAGGGCGAATGCCATTGATGGACAATCCCGCGTTTTTTGACCGGGATGATGCCGTCGAATATTTCACACAGGCTTTGATAATTTTCCTCGGTGGCGGCGCGATCATACCATACGCGCGGAGTGACGATCCGGTCCGCGTCCGCTTCATTATCAATGACCGGGATATAGCCCACGTTCAAACCGTCATCGGCCCGGTTTAATTGTTCCTGGATGCCATAATCGGCGTAACTGCCGGTTGGTCCACCCACAAGGGATGAATAAACGACCGGTTCAACGATCATATCGCAACGGAAGTGGTTCCACTGGTAAAGTTCCTGACGCAGGCCGGTTTCGAGTGCCCTTGTGTCGCGCCCCGCGCAATGCGGTTTCAATTCCTCGCATTTTTTAAATTCGTTCCAGGGAATCTGGTAGATGAAAACAAGGGGACGAGTCGGCTCCAAGCGGTTCAGTTTCCGCCACAGTTCATAAGTGGTCTTCTGTTCAGACAGGTTGCCGATATCATATTTTTCCCTGGCAAGGTCCCGTAATATTTGGCGGTCATGATTGGAAATTTTCATAGGCGTTCATTTTGTTGTGACAATTGATATTTTCTGCCTTTGACTGTGTTGAATTTTATATAATTTCCCGTGGTTTCCACACCGGTGATTAAACGTTTGCCGCATTTTATCTTTACCGGCCCATGCGGTCGGCATAGTTTAACCCGGCAGTCTTGTCCGGCCAGACTATGAATCACGACGTTTTCGATGGCTCCGTCCTTCCAGAAAATGTCAACAATAAAACCGCCGCGCGCTTTTAAACCTTTAATGTGTCCATGCTTCCATTGCCGTGGCAGGGCCGGCAGAATTCTGATCAGTCCATTATGCGACTGCAAAAGCATTTCGATGATGGCGGCCGAAGCTCCGAGAGTGGCTTCAATCTGGAACAACCGGTCGCCATTCGGCCAATATAGCGACAATCCCTGAAAGCGCCAGTCATTATGAATGGTCAGCAGGTTGTCCATCATGCAGCTTTTGGCAAGATAGGCGAGACATTGGAGGGCTTTATCCCCTCCCCCAAGCCGGGCATGAAGTAATGCCATATACGGGTAACTCCATCCGGCATTATCCGCCAAGCCGCAATCTTGGCGGGCTTTTAAGGCTTTTGCTGCGGATTTGATCAATACGGAGGTATCTTCGAGGGAAAACATATTGCCCGGAAACAACGGATAAAGATGACTGAAATGACGATGTTTCGGGTTATCCCGGTTGACGGGATTGGCCCATTCCTTAAGCATGCCGTTTTTATCCACCGGCCAATCAGGGAGATGATCGAGAATTTCCCGCCATTTGCCCTGTTCATCCAAGTCCTGTCGTAATATTCCGCCGGCCGTCAGAAGGTTCCCAAACAGTTCGCGGATAATGGCAATATCCATGGTGGCATTTGTGGTTATCATTTTATGCCCCTGCCATTTGCCGCCTCTTTCCAGTGGGATGTTTTCAGGCGAGGTGGACGGTGCGATCACGTATTTCCCTGATTTATTCTTGATCAGGAAGTCCATATAAAAATCGGCGACTTTCCGCATGTAGGGATAGGCAACGTCTTTTAGGAATTTTTCGTCAAGCGTGTATTCATAATGCTGCCAGAAATGTTGTGCCAACCAGCCGGCGGCCCCGGTCCAGGCCGCCCATGCACCCGGCAGTATTTGGCCTTCCCCGGCACAGGCAATCGGGAAAACCACTCCGTTACAACCATAATAATTCTTTGCATTTTTCATGCCATCCGGAATCAAGTTCTGCACGAAATCGAACAATGGCTGAGTAAATTCGCTTAGATTGCCGGACTCGGCCGGCCAGTAAGCCATTTGCATGTTCATATCCAGGTGATAATCGCTTTGCCAGGCGGGATGCATGGCCCGGTTCCATTTTCCCTGCAGGTTCAGCGCTTTGGAGCCGGGCCGGCTCCCGGCAATCAGCAGGTAACGTCCCATTTTAAGCATCAGCTCAAACAGATGATCGGGTGGGGCGCCGTTAAACGCGTCGCGCATGAGAGCGTCGGTTGTCCGCGGATTTCCATGATTACCGCCGTTCAATGAAAAATCAACCCTGCCGAAGAATCGGCGATGATCGCGCACGTGCTCCTTTAGCAGGAGATCATAGTTTTCGGGGATGGCTGTTTCTTCTTTGTTCGCTTCGACTTGAATGGTGGTTAATATTAGAATTTCATGGGCTCCCGAAATAACAAACCGGGACTGGCCGGGAATGGATGAAATCCGTCCTTTGGAAAGGATCACCTTGTTTTTTATTCGGAACATAACGCCGTTTTGAATATCGGCAGTCATGATCTGGCAATTGTCATGTGCCCGAAAACTCAAACGGCAATCAGGGGAGTTTTCCCTTTCCAAGGATAGAGCGACCGACAGCGGGCGATCTCCGGCGCATTTAAGGCGGGTTACCAAAACATTGTGGACGGCGGAAACAAAATTGGTCCGTTCATATTTAGCCGTTGCTGTGGCAAAATTAATTTTTATCAGGCCGTTTTTAAGGTCAAGGATCCTCGAATAGCCTGTCACCGGTTCCGGACGCAGGGACTCGATAATCAGATTCCCGGCCGGTTGATACTCATACATCACCCGTCCGGAGACGTCACCCTCTGGCTGGAATTTTTCGACCAGCAAACGCGCGCCCTTTTCCCAATCCTTGCCCAACAAGTGTTTTCTGATGCGCGGAAGATAACTCGCGCAAACCTTTGTTTTCCTGTTCAGGATTTTTCGCCAGACCGCTTCATGATTCAGGCAAATGCATTCACGCAGGGGATAGCCCATTGCCATGGCGGCCATTCGTCCGTTTCCCAACGGCAGTCCCTCTAGCCAGCAGTCGGCCGGACGGTTGAAGAACAATAAATCATCTCTTTTCATTGAGTTTCTTTAATTGCCTGACGAATGGCTCGAGAATCAGGCCGTTTTCCGTCGGCACATCCCAGGAGACAACCCCGCCTTTCGCGTTGACATCCCTGGTATAACCCAACACAAATTCATCCGTAAAACGGGGTTCG
>VSJD01000326.1 GCA_008636095.1 Kiritimatiellota bacterium
CCCGTTCCCCAATTGTCGCCCAGATAGCTTAAAATGTGATACTGCGCGCCGTCAACGAATCGGCCGGAACAAATGGGAAACTCTTTCCACATCTCCCCATGCGTATAGTCCTCTTCCGCGCATAGCCTTCGCACGGGCAGGCCGCCGCCGTCGCTGAACGAAATGAGGCTATCCGGATTTCCGGCGCGCAGGGCCGCGGCAAAGCTTTTAAAATTCGGCGCATCGGCGTGCTTGTACATTTCGTCCTTGAAATAACAGCCGTCAACCCACCAGCCGCTCGCCTTTTTGCCCCATCTTAACGACCAGTCCCTGGTCACCGCTTCCCATTTCAATTGAAATTCCGCAAGGCGCAATCCGGTCCGTTCATTGCTGTGTTGCGGCCAATCAACGCCCTTTTTCCCCCATTTCCATTCGAACTTTTCCATGGCAATTTTGTCAAAACCAGGCGCACCGGAGGGTATGTATACCATCAGTTTAATTCCCCTGGCGCCAACGGCATCATACAAATCGCCGACCAAATCGCGCTGGGAACACTTGCTCGGCTTGATGCCTGTGATTTTGTCGTAGGTTTCGTTCGGCGCGCAGTAAAATCCCGAATTCTGGCCGATGGTTATGAATACGTACGACGCTCCTATTTTCTGCAGTTGCTCGGCCAACCCTTCGACATTGAAGGCGTTCACTTTTTTGTTCCATCCCTCAGCCGACGTAAGTTTGCCGGTTTCGAGGGAAGGCGGCGCGCTCAAACAATGTATGAAGACCCCCCACTTTGCGTTGTAAAACCAATCAACACGCTTGTTATCCATGTGTGTTCCTTCCTTTCCTTTACACATTTCCAACAGTGTCTATAATGTTCGGCAACCGTTCAAACAACCTTTTATTACTTTTCTACGGATAATATACTATGTCTTCCCGCAAAATAACAATGGACAAAGCAGACCAAAATCATGGACAAATGAAGCACCCTACGGCAACCTCTTTCGCCGTAAAAGCGCTTACTACGAAGGCCGAGTCTTTGCGGACCCCTGCGACTTGTCCTCCGAAGCTATCCGAGCGAAGGCGGAAGCCCTGGCGAAGAATGGTGAGACGGCCAACTGAACGATACCCGTTTTTCAGGTTTTTCTCCGAAAACCTTGATTTTAAGATCATTGATCATGGTTACGGCAAGGTTGGGCAATGGTGGACCCAATCCGCCGATCATAAAGCCGCATGCAATCGTCTGACCCTGGTGTTTGACGGCCGGGCGTTCCTAGTGGAAAATAATCGCAGAATTGTTTTTCAGAAAAATGGATTATATCTTAATCCGGTCAACTCGGTTTACCGGCAGGTTTGCGAGGATTACTTTGTCTGTTTCTACATCCACTTTCATCTGGAAATTTATCCCCTGCAGGATATTTTTGACGGCGTGGACCATTGTCTTTGCCGGCAGATTGACAATCCGGCTTTATTCAACGAGATTCTGCGCAAGGCGCGAGGCAAAAAGGCCGCGGACGTCATCGAGGCGAAAACGCTTCTTTTAAACACGATCGCGGGTTTTATTGACATGCACGCGCCGTCCGTAAAGCGGAAGATACTGTTGGGGGAAAAATACAAGCTGGTATTCCGTGAAATCGAGAATAACCCTCCGGCGGCCATTTCTCCGGCAAAACTTGCCGCGCTCCTGCATTTGGCGCCGATCACCTTTGCGCGCATGTTCCGCCGGGACATGGGCAAGACGTTAAAGGCCTATATTGACGATAAAACCCTGGAAAAGGGCAAGCGGCAATTGCTTTTTACGTCCCTGAAAATCAAGGAAATTGCCCATGAACTCGGCTTCGAGGACGAGTTCTATTTTTCCCGCTTTTTCAAAAAACATGTCCGGCTCGCGCCCTCCGAATACCGGGTAAAAAACAAGGATTGGGCATAAAAATAATTTTGGTGAGATGTGTGCGTGGCCTTATGAATTCCTTCTTCCAGCGTATTGTCGAAAACTGGCGCCGGCCCAGCGGCTATCGCGAGGTGTTCAAAATCAGTCTGCCGCTGATCATCAGTATGAGTTCGCATACAGTCATGCTGTTCACCGATCGGCTGTTCCTGGGGCGCTACTCGCTGGATACGCTGGCGGCATCCGTGCCGGCGGGGTCGCTGGCCTTCATGTTCATGTGCTTTTTCATGGGTGTGGTCGAGTTCACCAACACCTTTGTGGCACAATATGTCGGCGCGCATCTGCCCCGACGGGTTGGAAGCGCGCTCTGGCAGGGGATCTATTTGGCACTGGCCGCCGGCATTCTGCTGGCAGGCCTGTCACTCTGCGGGGAAAGTTTGTTCCGGCTGGCCGGCCACACGCCGCGGGTCCAGGAGCTTGAGACGGTCTATTTCCGGATTCTCATGCTGGGTGCCGTGTTCGGACTTCTGCAGAACGCGCTAAGCTGTTTTTATTCCGGGCGTGGCCTGACCATGCCCATCATGGTTATCAATGTGATCGGCGTGACGCTCAATGTGCCGTTGAATTACATGCTCATCAATGGGTATGGGGGTTTTCCGGAACTGGGTATGTCCGGTTCCGCTTTGGCCACGGTGACCAGCTCCGCGGTCATGCTCCTGCTTTATATCGGCGTGGTGTTCCGTGAACAGAACAATCAAATCTATGGCGTGCGTCGAATGTGGGCTTTTGACCGCGGTCTGTTCGGGCGCCTGTTGAAATTCGGGACACCGGCCGGGATCCAGGTGTTTGTGGATATTTTCGGGTTTACCATGTTTCTGCTGATGGTGGGGCGGCTGGGCCGTGACGCGCTGGCGGCGACCAATATCGCCTGCTCCATCAACCTGCTGGCCTTTATGCCGATGGTCGGTTTTTCAATCGCCGTCAGCACGCTGGTGGGGCAGGCCATCGGGCGCGGATGCCCGGAGGATGGCGTGGTCGCCACGCGGAGCGCCCTGCATTTAACCTGTGCCTATATGTGGGCGCTGGCGGCGCTGTTTGTTCTGGCGCCGGAATGGCTGATTAATATTTTCCAGTCGCCAGGTGATGACGCCGGAGAATTTGCGGTCGTCCGGGGCCTGACGGTGATCGTCCTACGCTTCGTCGCTTTTTACAGCATTTTTGACTCGATCAATGTTATCTATTCGGGTGCCTTGCGGGGTGCGGGCGACACAAAATTCATTGGATGGACGATTGCCTGCCTGTCGCTGGGTCTGATTGTTCTACCGGTCACGGTGGGGGTGGTTTATTTCCACGCCGGGCTTTATACCGTCTGGGGCTTCCTGTCCGCCTATGTCTGCCTGCTGGCGGTGGTGTTCCGCTGGCGGTATCGCCAGGGACACTGGAAGCGAATGCGGGTCATTGAACCCGTGCCCTCACCGCTGGCGCTGGTCCCGCCCACTATTCCCGGCGCGGATTGAGAATATTATTTATGTTGTAATCCTTCGGGTGGACAAGTAAATTCCGGCTCGTTAACCCACATGTTTCATGAGCGGATTACCGCTTATGAAATATGTGCTTTGGCTACAACAAATTGTGGCCAAAGTTTCGGCGCGGCGTAAAATACGCCTTGCTCAAGATTAACCCTTCGACGCGCCGAAAGGATAATCCTGAGCAAGCACACTCAAGCGTGCGCGGCGAAGCCTTTCAGGCGGATATTTCACGTGAAATATCCGGATTAACCAACAGATAAAAAATAATAAATCTAGAAAGGCAGTTGTTATGAAGCACGGCATCCTGATTTCCGCGGTCTGTATCTCCTCCCTTTTGTTGTTTGGATGCGCCGACAAGAAGAAAATCGCCGATCTGGAAGCGACCAACCAGTCTCTGCAGGCGGAGCTCCAGGCGGGCGCCGCGGATAAGGCCAAGATCCAGGAATTGGAACAAGCTAATCAGATTCTCCAGGCGGAAATCCAGAAATTGCATCTCCAGGCCATGAATGTGAAGGAAGCGTCCGGCGCGAAGTCCAAGAAGAATGTGCCCGCTAAATCCAAGAGTAAGACCGGGTCTACGGCAAGATAAGCCAAGACGTATGGGAGTAGGGGGGTATGGGAGTGTGGGCGTAAGGGAGTAGCATAACCCCAACGCTTTAAGATTTAACGCCCATACGCCCTTACTCCGACACTCCCATACTTAATCAGCCGGCGCCAGCACCACCCGAAAGCCGATCATGGGATTGCGCCGCATGGGATAGGCATCACTGCGGTTGGTGATGGCAATGATATCCGGTTCGTTGTTATTCCAGCTTGCCCCGCGCAGGGACCGCGTGACTTGCTGGTCGTCGAACCAATCCTGACACCATTCCCACACGTTGCCGCCCACGCCGAATAAACCCCAGGCATTGCCCCCGCTCCGCTTCACCGGGCACGTGACCACGACCCCGTCATCGTGTCCGCTGATATAAGATTCGTACTGGAACAGCCTATAGATTAGCCCGATGCCTTCTTTGCCCCGATAGTTAAATGTATCCGGCGGCGGCCAGGTATTGCCCCAGGGATACCGGCGGCGGTCGCCGCAGGCGGCAAAGGTCTGCCATTCCTTCTCCGTCGGCAGACGAAAAATGTAGCCGCGCGGGATCTGACGGCCGAAGGTGCGGGTCAGCCATTCGCAATAGTTATTGGCTTCCTCCCATGAAACCCAGACCACGGGCTGGTCGGGCTCGTTAAATATGTGGCCGTAATAAGTCTGGCTCTCATGGCCCAGATCGAACCGGTTGTACTGGCCGTTAGTAACCTCGAATTTACCGACCCACATCTTCAAGGGCCCGATCCAGACAAACGGCAAAAATTTATCGTCTCCCAGATTGATAACTAATGCCCAGCCCGGCTTCGGCGCCACGGCTGGCGCAACTGGTTTGGCCGGTCGGTTCATTGCCGGCATTGGGAACACATTGGTCTGCGCCGACAGGGGGACGGCGCTCGCCATCAGTAAAATCAGTCCGGCAATCCGAGATAATAACGTTTTCATATTTTACCGAAATCCTTTTATCCTTTCAAATTTCCTTCGGATGGTTTAATGTTGCTTTTAGCCTTCAATAGCATATACAACCGCAGTTATTTTTGATAGAAAATAGTGCCTGCAACCATGAAACATATTGAGCGGTTTTTAGCGACAGTGGAACGCAAGCCGGTTGACCGTCCGGCCGCTTGGCTTGGTTTGCCCACAGGCGAGGCAATGCCGGGACTCCTGTCTTGTTTTGGGGCCGACGACATTGCCGAAGTGAAAAAAATCATTGATGATGACATCTGGCCGATAGAAGTTCCCTACCATTGTCCGCCCGCCAATCATATTGCCTGCGCTTTTGATTTTGCGAAAAAAAACAGTGCAGGATACGAGGGCCGCACGCTTACTACGCCGGGTTTTTTTGAGGACATTGACGATCCGGCGCGAATAGACGAATTTAGATGGCCTGACCCGGTTGAGCATATGGCTCCGGATGAGTGCCGGAAGACCGTAGCGGCGGCGCCGCCGGAATATGCCGTCATGGGGATCATGTGGTCGGCGCACTTTCAGGATGCCTGCGCCGCGTTTGGTATGGAAACGGCGTTGATGCGCATGATTGAAGCGCCGGAGTTGTTTCAGGCAGTCATTGACCGTATCACCGAGTTTTATCTGAAGGCCAATAAAATATTTTATGAATCCTGCGGAAAACGAATGCATACTGTTCTGATCGGAAATGATTTTGGCAGTCAGACGTCTCTCATGGTTTCACCCGAGCTCTTGAGGCGCTTTGTTTTTCCGGGTACGACCAAGCTGGTTGAACAGGCAAAATCATATGGTTATAAGGTTATTCATCACTCCTGCGGCGCGATTCGGGATGTCATTCCTGATTTAATTACGCTGGGCGTGGATGTGATTCATCCGGTTCAGGCTTTGGCGGCCGGAATGAATCCCGCCGGCTTAAAAAAAGATTTTGGAGATCGAGTTTCATTTTGCGGGGGCATTGACGCCCAGGATCTTCTCGTGCGCGGCACACCGGCGGAGGTTTATGCAAAAGCAATGGAAATCAGAAAAATCTTTCCGACGGGTTTTATCGTTTCGCCATCGCATGAGGCAATCCTGCCGGATATTCCGGTTGACAATATCAAAGCGTTGTTTGAAGCATGCGTGAATATGTAGCCGACCCGACACGCAGCATCGGGTTTGCCCGGCAAATCAATGCCTCTGCAAAAGATCCGTATTTTTCGGGCGGTATAAAAAGGGGTGCCCCGAATCGGCCCAACGGCTATTACCGCTTCCAGTTGGCCTTCAAGTAGCGGATGTAATTGGCGCACATTTCATCCGAAATATTGGCCGGAATGTGGTTGCCGACGGCCCATATAAAGCCCGGGCACTTCCTGGCCAGCGCGAGCGTGGCGTCAATTTCTGCCTTGACCTGTTCCCATGTCCCGAATGTCATCGTGCGACAATCCACCTTGCTGCCCACGATGCAATGGGTTTTGCCGAAGCGTTCCACCACGTAGTCCATATTGTTGGTCGGCTCAAAAATAAAACCGTCGGCGCCGCAGGCGGCAATATCCTCCATGAACATGTCGAAGGTGCCGTCGGAGCAGAAAAGCACCTTTTTCCCGGCTTGTTTAAGGGGGGCCCACATCCGTTTGAAGAGGGGGAAAATAACGCCCCGGTAGAACTCCGGACTGATGAAGGGACCCTCGGTCCACACCATGTCATCGTGTTGGATGAACACTTCGATGTCAGTTTCAGCCTGGGCCATGACGTAATGCCGCGTGTATTCGCCGAATCGGTCAAGCACCTTGGCAAAGCGCGCCTCATCCGCGGCGGCCAGAAGCAGCATATCCCAGCCAAACGCAGCGATCGCTCCGGAAATGACCGTTGGATAATATCCACCCGTGACCAGCTGGTTTGGATTGTCGGCCTGCGCTTTTTGATAGCTGTTTGCATAATATTTGACCAACTCACGGTGCGCGGGAATCCCATATTCCCGGACCGGATCAAATGCATAAACCTCTTCCGGGTCCGAGAAGGGACAGGGATGCGCTTGATGGAGATCACTGCCGTCGGCGGCATAGACGGCATGGCCCATATCAGTGGCGCGTCCCTGCGCTCCCCAGTTGATCGGTCCGCCATCCGTACGCCAGAGCAAGTCGATATCCCAGGCATCATTGAAGGGCTGTCCGAGTTTAGCGATGTATTCCTTGTGATACTCCATGGAATATTCCGTGTGGGCAATACGGGGCGTCGGACGCAGATAGATGGTATCCAGAGCAATCTGACGGCTCATGGTGGTCCTCCTTTACATTGTCATTCTGGTTCAACGTGCCCATATTTATATCATGATCCAATGTAACAAAAGAATAGCTGGAATTATGTAATTTATGTATATTTTACAGATGCAGTCACGTCGTATATGATATATTAAGAAATATTCATGGACACTATACCTTCATCCTTGCAGATTCGCATCCTCATCTTCAGGCGCTGGCATTATCCAAAAACGTGGGGTGGGCCAGGCGTCCGCAGTCCATTTAACCGTTTGTACTGGCTGGATCGCGGATGTGGTCTGGTGGCGCACGAGCGTCAGCGCGTGGAACTCCGGCCCGGTCGGCTCTATCTTTTTCCCGCCAACCAGACGGCCGATTACAGTTGTTCGACGCCGATCAACCTGGCCTGGATTCATTTCAACGCGGGATTGTTCGGTGGCGCCATGGATATCACGCAGATCGTCCAAATGCCGCTGGCGCTGACACCGTCTAATCCCAGATTTATTGCCGGTCTTTGGGATCGCTTCATGCGCGCCGAGGCGCCGGATGATTTTGCCACGAATGTCGAGCGCGACGGCATTATCCGGCAGATGCTGGCCTGTTTTCTGAGAAGCGCCCAGGAGACCGAGACGTTTCTGACCCAGCGCATCCGCCACTTTGGGCGTTTTCACAGCGTCCTGACGTACATTGACGACCATCTGTGCGAGCGCCTCACGCTCGTCGAACTGGCGCGGGTGATGCATCTGCAGCCGAACTATTTCAGCAATTTATTCTGCCGCCATTTCGGCGTGCCCCCTTTGCACTATCTCCAGCGCCGGCGTGTCGAACGCGCCCAGTTCAGGCTCCATGACACCGCCGCCGGCGTAGCCGAGATCGCGGCTGAACTTGGTTTTTGCGATCAGTTCCATTTTTCGCGCGTATTCCGTGCCATTACCGGATGCTCGCCGCTTCAATACCGGAAGAACAGACTACAGCCGGACCAGGGATAATGAGTCACGCTCCAAATATTCCCGCCGTGGTGATTATCGGCGCGGGGCCGGCCGGCCTCATGGCGGCCCTGACCGCCGCCAGGGCGGGCGCCCGGGTGATTGTTTTCGAACAGCTCCCGGAGCCGGGCGTAAGGTTGCTTGCGACCGGAGGTGGTCACTGCAATTTTACGAACACCCTCGCCACCGAAGATTTCATCCGGCACTTCGGCGCCAAGAGCCGTTTTGTGGCGCCCGCCATCAAAGCCCTAAACGGCAACCGGCTGCGTCTGTTTTTTGGAGAGATGGGGATACCATCCCACAGTCCGGATGGGTTTCATGTTTTCCCGGTGTCCGATTCCGCGCGGTCCATTCGGGATGCCCTCCGGCAGGCCTGCCGAAAACTGGGCGTGGAGTTTCGATTTAACAGCCGCGTGGATAGCCTGCAAATAGATCGCGGCCAGGTGATGGGCATCATTACGTCACGTGGTACGGAATCAGCCGCGGGCGTAGTGCTTGCCGCGGGCGGAGCAAGCTACAAGAGCCTGGGTGGCGGGGAAAGCGGTTTCCGGCTGGCCCGCAAGGCCGGTCATACGATTGTTCCGCTGTGTCCCGCGCTGGTTCCCCTGGTTACCCGTGAGACCTGGCCGGCGACCCTGGCCGGAGTTTCGCTCCCGCGCGTCACGGTCAGCCTGGCGTGCCAGGACGAAGCACCCGCGCGAAGCCTGGTGTGCCAGGACGAAGCACCCGCGCGAAGCCTGGCGTGCCAGGACGAAGCGCCCGCGCGAAGCCTGGCGTTCCAAGGCAATGCCCGCGAAGCCGCGACCGGAAGTTTGCTATTTACCCACCAGGGCATTTCCGGGCCGGTCGTGCTGGACATTTCCGGCAGTGTTTCATCGGCTTTGAGGACCCGTGCCTCCGTAGTCGTCATGCTCGATCTTGCCCCCGATCGGACGATCGAAGCATGGCAGGGGCATATTGAAAGATTGCGCAAGGGACACGGCGCCAAGGCGGTGCTGTCCATGCTTGCCGAAAGTCTTCCCGCGGCATTGGCGAAAGTAGTGCTTGATCGCGTCCCGATCACGCCGCCTGTCGCCAGGCTCCGCCGACCAGGCTCCGCCGGAGCGCTACGCCCAGGCGAGAGCGCTACGCCCAGGCGAGGCGGGTATCGGGATGCGACGCTTTTGAGCGTAGCGCGATTATCGCGCGAGCAAAGTCGCAAGCTGATCATGTTGATTAAGAATCTGCCCTTGACGATTGTGGGGACCGAGGGCTTCGGCAAGGCTATGGTTACGAAAGGGGGTATCAACCTGGCGGAAGTATGCCCCAAGACACTGGAAAGCAAGCGCGTCCACGGGCTTTTCTTTGCCGGCGAAATCCTGGACGTTGATGGGCCCTGCGGCGGGTTCAACCTGCAATGGGCCTTTTCCAGCGGGTTCCTCGCCACTCAGAACCTGAGCAATCAATAACATTTTCTTTTTATGATTTTTTCACTCTTGTCCAAAATAATAATTTCAGAATGTATAAAATCGTTGATATCACAGCACCATGTTCAAATTGTCAATTGACAAGACCTCGTCCTCTCCCTCGGGAGAGGACAGAGGCGAGGGGGCACATTTGCCTGCCCGCAATCGCTACGCGACAGCGTTGCGGGTGGGCGGGCAAGTTGCCATAGAGATGAATGGCGAGACGACCCGGCATAGCCCAACGGGCGACGCCGGGTTAGCTTCGCCGAATTTCGCTTTAAACAAAGATGCCCCGTGGCTTCCGTCTCCGTCTGTCAACTATGGCCGGGCACGTGCCATGGGGAGCTTGACTGGCTCGCGGGTCCGCAAATTGTGGTAAAGAGCCGTAAT
>VSJD01000327.1 GCA_008636095.1 Kiritimatiellota bacterium
AATGGAGCAAAAACAATCATGAGGATCGGCATTTCTTCTCTGATTTTCACTAAAATGAAAAACGGTGTGGATATTTACACTTTTTTTCCTGAAATAAAAAAGGCCGGGTTTGATTGTATTGAATACAGCGACACTAATTCCCCTTCTTTGGATGAAATAGACCAAAACAAGTTAAACAATGTTCGTAAAACAGCCCAAGATTACGGTATTGAAATCATATCCGTACACATTCCTCCATGCCAATATCTTAATGAAGACATTGGTGCTATCGATCATAATATCAGAAAAAACGCCGTTAATAACGTTAAAATCAATTTAACAAATGCCAATATATTAGGAGCTGAATATGTTATTTTACACCCCGGAGGAGTTGGGGAGAATCTCGAAAACACAAAAATCTTAACAATGGTAAAAGAATGTTTTAATGACTCGTTGCTGGAACTTGCTGAAGCCGCAAGGGATTTGCAAATACAGATATTAATCGAAAATACTATGGGAATATGGGGGGGGGATATCGAGGAAATTAAGAGAATCATAAAAACAACAGGTAATAACTGTGGTTTTTGCCTTGATGTAGGACACTGTTGGCTTGAGGACCGCGATCCGGTAAAGATAATATCCGAATCTTCCGCTATCTTGAAATATTTACATATTCATGATAACAATACTGATAAGGATGCTCATCTTGTGCCAGGCGAAGGTACAATCCCGTGGGCGGCTGTTTTAAAAGCACTGGATGATATTAATTACAGTGGAATATTTATGTTCGAATGTGTTTTTTCACAGAGATGCAGTAATTTTGAGGCTATTCTAGATCATGTCAATTCGTTCAGAAAAAACCACGTGGAATCTATAGCGTTTAATAAGCATCAAAGCGCCTAACCTGACCAATTCATGAAGATTTGATTCATTCATGAATAGGTCACCCGTAGGGCTTCGACGTGAGCCCTTCGACTTTGCTCAGGGCTCGTGCTCAGGGTTAACCTTGAGCAAGCCCGCGATTTTTGCGGGCGCGTCGAAATTTCAAAGCCTTTGGCTTTGAAATGCTTATGAATGAAAACTTTGGTTTCATGAATAATGCAGGCTAAGTCGCTGTGGTCGCGCCACAATGCCTGGGTGAGGAAAAATAAAATGTTTCCCAAAAGAGATCGTCAAATAACTTTACATTTAATTGCGAACAGCCATCTGGATCCGGTCTGGTTTTGGCGATGGCAGGAGGGGATGAATGAAATAATCCCAACGTGCAGGACAGTGCTTGAGCTTCTGGATGAATATCCCGAGCTTAAATATACCAAGGGTGAATCTTTAATGTATGAGTATCTCCAGGAGCATGATCCCGTCGCTTTCCGTCGGGTAAAAGAAATGGTGCAAGCAGGCAGATGGGAAATCATTGGCGGCTGGTATAATCAGCCTGATACCGTTCTATGCGACGGAGAATCCTTAATAAGACAAGCCGTTTACGGGCAGGAATATTTCAAGAGGGAATTTAAAATTCAACCTCGCATAGCTTATCTGGTTGACAGTTTCGGGCAGGCGGGAGGACTTCCTCAGATTCTGAAAAAGACTGGATTTGCTTTTTTTGTTTTCCAGAGGCCAAGGCAGTCGGAAATGTCCATTCCTTCCCCGTTATTCAGGTGGAAAAGCAATGATGGCTCGGAAATTATGGCTTTACGATTAATAAGGGGGTATACGAATGAAAGCGGTATGCTCAAGGAAAAAATAGAACTTAATTTAAAAGAGATGCCGGAATATCTGAACGATTGGCCCGTTCTTTTCGGGCTGGGCGATCATGGCGGGGGATTAAGCCGGAATGATATTGAACTCATTTTGGACCTGCGCGCGGAATTGAAAAATGACAACATTAATATGACTTTTTCAACCCTTGAGAACTTCTTCAGGAAAGCATCGCCGGCGTTTGAGAGTCTTCCCATATTTGAAGGCGAATTGCTTTATCACGGCAGAGGATGCCTGAGCTCAAATTCCAGAATAAAAAAACAGACATGGGATCTTCGCCGGACGTTATTCAATGCTGATTTTATAAATGCCGCGGCAATGTCGGCGGGGAATAAGGATGTTTCCCAAAATGCGGAACTGACAAAGTGTTGGAAGGCCTTGCTGTTTAACCAGTTTCATGATGTCATATGCGGCACGTGCTCTCCTGAGGCGTCGGAAGATTCGGAAAGGCAATTATCCGGCGGAATATTTTCAGCCGAACGGGAAATTAACGGGGCCCTTTTAAAATTGGCGTCTTTCATGGACACGGAGGGAAGGGGGCAGTCCGTGATAGCCGTCAATCCTCATCCATGGGCAGTCAAGATGATCCTTCCGGTGGAGTTTCAACTGGATTACCGTCCGCTTGACAAAAAGCCGGAAAGTTACACCGTGGTTGATGCGGGCGAAAACACGATCCAATGTCAGGAGATTTCCTCCACAAGCGTAATGGGTGAACTGCAGTGGAGAAAGAAAGTGATTTTTAAGGGAGAGTTGCCGCCCTGCGGTTGCAGTGTGTTTCACATCATTCCCGAGGCCGCCGCCATCTCCCCGGAACGTGCCGGCGTAAAGGTTGAAAGCGGTCTTGCATCCAATGGCAATATTACGGTGTTTCTGGACAAGAAATCCGGAGGCATAATTCTTAGTAATGCCGAAGAAAACTCATTGAATTTATTTGCGGGCCAACTGCATGTGTTTGAGGACTATTCCGATACGTGGGCTCACGACACGGACAAATTCGACAACTATAAAGGGCGTTTTGAGATTCAGAAATCGGAATGGATTGAAACCGGATCGCTAAGGGCCGTAATGCGTGTCACCTCAAAATACAATGAATCCGTATTTGTGCAGGATTTTGAAATAATTTCCGGCAGGAACGATGTTGTATGCCAGGCGGAACTTGATTGGAGAGAGAAACACGCTGTCGCTAAACTTGTGTTCAGTACGGAAAAAACAATCAATGATCTTCAGGTATTAAGGACTGGTTCGTGGGAGAAACCGCGTCTTGAAAGCGGGGAGTTGCCGAACGGTGTTTTGCTGAAAGCAAGGGATGCAGGGAATTCTTTTTGGTGTGTTTCATGCCCTGAAAAAGGAGCTTATGACGTTAAAGAACATAACCTCCGTCTTACAATTGCCAGATCAAGCATATATGCCTGGTACAGGGCTCCGCTTCCGCAAAACGCCGGATATCATGAATATCTTGACACTGGCAGACAGAAATTCTCCTATACAATCATCAGGCCGGAAAAATGGTCCAATCCCGAATGGGTCCATACGGCGTATGAGAATTCAATGCCTCCGGTAACCATGCTTGCATATCCGCATAAGGGCGTATTGGGGAAATCCTGTTCTCTATTCAAGATAGATAAGCCGGGTCTTATTCTATGGACGGCAAACCCGCATAAACATAAAAAAGATGGCGGGATAATCTTCCGTTTCTGGAATTCACGCCCGGAAAAAACCGATTACACGATAACTTTTTCAGACAAACGCGAAATTGTCATTTCCACCAAACCGGAGGAAATAATAACAGTTTTATGGCGAAAGGGCAAAATGCCAAAACTTGTCTTATGGCCGGATATTAAATGATAGTGAAAACGGATAAAGAAAAATGATTTGAAAACAATGGGAGTTTTCTCCCTTTCTGCCAGTACCCGCCTGCAACGCTGCCTGCCCACACCTGCCCGCAGTGCTATGCACCGCATTACAGACTGGTCCGTGGTAAAAAATCTATTGGGTTTCGGTGGCCGTACCTACCTGAGCAATCAATAACATTTTGTTTTTGTCCAGCGCCGGACAATCTGATATTTTCTACCTACCTACCGGGCGAGTGGTGAAATTGGCAGACACGTCCCGCCGGTTAAATTTTTCGCTCCCGTGGCGGAATTGGCAGACGCGCATGGCTTAGGACCATGTCTCTCACGAGGTGAAGGTTCGAGTCCTTTCGGGAGCACCAATTTTCAGATAGAGGTCAGTCTCAATCAGGATCGCGGAGACCATGGATTTTTCCGGCGCGCGAGGCGCGCGGCCAGGCGAATGGCGGCGACCATACTGCCGGCATGCGCCACACCTTTCCCGGCAATGTCAAAGGCGGTGCCGTGATCGGGCGACGTGCGCACAATCGGCAGGCCGAGCGTCAGGTTGACGCCCTCTTCAAAGGCAATCATCTTCAAGGGCCCAAGGCCCTGGTCGTGGTACATGGCCACGACCGCGCCATACCGGCCCTGCAGGGCCTGGTGAAAGATGACGTCGCCCGGCACGGGTCCTTCAACGGCCAGACCCCGGCGGCGCAACGCGCGCAACGCCGGCCGGATGGTCGTGATTTCTTCCCGCCCGAGGATGCCATCATCCCCGGCATGCGGGTTGAGCGCGCAGATGCCGACCGTTTTTTGCTTCACGCCGAGCCAGGATAATGCCTGGCTCCCCAACTGCACCGCCTCCTGAATTGCCGTTCGCGAAATGGCGCCGGGTACCTTGGCCAGTGGCAGATGCCGCGTTACCAGCACCACACGCAAGGGTCCGCCCAGGAGCATCATGGCAAAGGAGTGCGTTCCGGTGAGGGCCGCCAGAAATTCCGTGTGGCCGGGAAACGGCAGGCCCGCCAGGCGCAGACTCTGTTTACAGATGGGACCGGTAACCAGGGCATCAAAACGCCCCGCCATACAGCCGCTAACGGCCGCCTGGATCCAAAGCGCCGCCGCCTGACCTTGTGTTTTGCCGGTGACACCGGGCCGCCATTTCAAGTGCCGTTCGAAAGAATGGCAATACGGCCAGGAGCTTGATTCAATGTTCAGGAATTTTAATCCCGCCGGGTCGGTGGTCAATTTCGGTGGGAGGGGCGCTATGCGCCGCGACCGGCAGGACCGAGCAGTCGCTGTGCGTAGCACGCCTCCCACATGAAAAATTTGCCCGGCAACTGCCGGACCTGACTTAAGATCCCGCTCCGGCTCCCAGTTGACAATACGACTTGAAAAATTATTTTCGTTGGCAAGGCACCAGGTCGGCGGCAACGGCAGGCGGAGCTGTGCCGCCTGGCGGCGCAGAATCGTTCGGCTGCCGATCAATACGAAACGCAAGGTGGCCGGCCAACGGTTTTGGTACAGCGCCTTAAGAGCCACTTCCGGCCCGATTCCGCCGGGATCGCCGAGCGTGATGGCAATGGTTTGCATGGTGAAAAACCGGACTTGCTTTCCGTGTCAGGCGTCTGGCGTCCGTCGTCTGCCGTCCGGCTTCTAGTATTTCTTAATAAACGCCTTCTGTTTCATGCGCGTCATCCAGTCATCATAAAGCCGTTTGGCTTCCTGCTTTTCCAGCTCGGTGCGAAGCGTGTCATGGACTTTCTCGAATGGAATCACAGTGGCGTCCCGGCGCCCTTCAACTTTCAGGATATACAGGTCCCCGCCGGCCGGGATTACATCGCTGATATCGCCCGGCTTGAGCGCGCGGATGGCCGCGGCCAGTTCCGGCCGCCGGCTGGCCGGGTCAATCCAGCCCCAGTCGCCGCCGTCCTTGGCGCGCGTGCTTTGAGATACCTGCCTGGCCAGGTCATCGAACAATTCACCCTCCAGCAGGCGCTTGCGCACGTCTTCCGCCTGCTTGCGCTTGACGCCAATTTCCTCGTCGGTCTTGCCGCCGTTAATCATGATCATGCGCAGGTGAACCTGCTCGGGGGTACGGAACGTATCGCCCGCTTTTTTGTAAGCCGCGCGAACATCCTGCGGGGAAACCGATACCTTGCTGTCCACTTCGCGTTCGCGTAGGAAGGCCACGATCATGGATTTCTTCAGATTGGCCTGCCATTCCTCAAGCGTAAGCCCTTCCTGATCCAGTGCTTTGCGGAACGCGGCGCGGTTGTTGCCGAACTTGGTGCGCACGATTTCTTCCGTGCGGCTCTGCACGATCTTGTCCGGCAAATTCATTTCCTTCTGCTGGCGGAACGCGTCGAGGATCAGTTCCCGCTCGATCAGGGCTTGGAGCATCTTTTCATAGGCCTCTTCCAGTTTCCGATCCAGCTCCGCGCCCTGGGTGGTCTCGCGTAATTGGCGCTCGACCGGCTGCATGGCAGTCATAACCTCCATCACGGTCACCATCCGGTCGTTGACCTGGGCCGCACAGCCTTCCACCGGAATCGTTTTGCCCAGACCCACGGTGGGAAGCAGGAGTCCGAGTGTCAAAACCAGCGTGGGCAAAATGATCGTTTTTACGCGAATTAGCATGGCAATGTCATTCCCATGAACAGCACTATGGCATAGGCGCGGGACACGCGCAAGCCAAAGCCCTATGAATTTCTTAATGTAGAGCCGACTTTATGTCGGCTAAGTCCATTCCATTCAGATAGCCGGTATAAAACCGGCTCTACATAAACAACCTATCGTCTTGCCAAACTCCCCAACCATGGGTATTCGGAAGCATTCTTAACCAGACCAGCCCGCACTGGATTTTGAAGCACATAGGTGCACTTATCCTTAAAGGATTCAGCGGATCGAATACAATGATCAAAAAAGCCGGGTTGCCATAGCGACTGTTTATCGCCAAAATTACGCCACAGCACAGAATATCTGCCTTTCAATCGCTTTACTGCTGTATCTAATCCCATGTGTCCTGGATTAACGATCAAATGCAAATGGTCCGGCATAATGCAATAAACATAGACTCCCCAATATCCTTCGTCCTGTAATTGTGAGATTTCTTGAATCAGGGTCTTATTCCGTTCCGATGAAATGAAAACAGCACGCCTCGGTTTGACGCAAATCGTGATTTCAAATGCTTTATTACCATCGCTGTAATCAATCAACGAACAGCGCTGGTAACCCCGATATATGGTTTTGTCATTCACAACTTGTTTTTCGAGCTTGGTATAGCCGGTATAAAACCGGCTCTACATTAACCATCATCCATTTTCCATTTACCATTCTTGCCTGAATCCTTTGTCCTCCACGCGGCGGAGCCAGTGCTGGATTTCGTCCAACTGCGCGTCCACGCCCGCGGCGCGCAAGCGCGGGAAGCGGTTTTTGATTTGCAGAAGTTCCTCGTGCCGATGCAAGATGAGCTTGCCTTCCTGCACCTCGATCAGCGTAATCTTTTTCTCCGCCGCCAGGATCCGCAGGCCAGCAATTTTGAGCAGGCGGTCTAATGGCGGGGGTAAGGGGCCGAACCGGTCCCGAAACTCCTCGCGCAGGCCGGCAATCTCCGCAAGGGTCATGGCGGAAGCAATCTGGCGATACACGCTAATCCGCAGGCGCTCATCCTCCACGTAGGCCACGGGCAGAAACGCCGAGTGCGCCGGGTCCGCGGCCTGGGTCGAAAGATCAATAAAGTCCAGCTTGACTTCCACGTGCACAATCCGCGTAGGCAGTGCCGTCGCACCGGTCTTCGACATTTGTGCAATCGTGTGGCGCAGAAGCTGACAGTATAAATCGAACCCGATGGCGGCAATGTGCCCACTTTGCTCAGGGCCCAGCAGGTTGCCCGCTCCGCGGATTTCCAGGTCGCGCATGGCCAGCCGGAACCCGGCCCCCAGTTCCGTATGTTCCAGAATCGCCTGGATGCGCTGGCGCGAGGTATCCAGGAGATGCCCGTGCACCGGCAGAAGCATGTAAGCGTAGGCCTTGCGGCTGGATCGGCCCACCCGCCCGCGGAGCTGGTAGAGATCCGCCATCCCGAACCGGTCGGCCCGGTCAATGAGGATCGTATTGACGTTTGGAATGTCTATCCCGCTTTCAATGATCGTCGTGCATAGCAGGAGGTCATAATCGCCGCGCGCAAAATCCCGTATGATGTGCGAGAGCACCGAAGTCGGCATCTGGCCGTGGCCGACGACCATGCGCGCCTCGGGCACAAGTTTTTCCAGCCGCTCGCGGACGCGTTCAATGGAGTGAACGCGATTGTGCAAGTAATAAATCTGTCCGCCCCGGTTCAACTCGCGCAGAATGGCATCGCGAATAACGCGGTCGTCATTTTTAGCCACGATGGTCTCGATTGCCTGGCGCGCCCTGGGCGAGGTCTGGATCACGCTGATTTCCTTGGCGCCCGTGAGGCTCATGTAGAGTGTGCGCGGGATGGGCGTGGCGGTGAGCGTCAGCACGTCCACGAGCTGTTGGAGATGCTTGAAACGTTCCTTGTGGCCGACGCCGAACCGCTGTTCTTCGTCAATGATCACAAGTCCAAGGTCCTTGAAGCGTACGTCCGGCTGGATCAGCCGGTGGGTGCCGATGACGATATCCACGCCGCCCGTGAAGAGCGCGCGCACCACGTCCGCCTGCTCCGGGAGCGTGCGGAACCGGCAGAGCAGTTCCACGCGCATGGGATAGGCCGCCATGCGTTCTGCGAACACTTCGTAATGCTGTTGGGCCAGGACGGTGGTGGGCACCAGCATGGCCACCTGCTTGCCGCTCATGACGCACTTGAAGGCGGCGCGCATGGCCACCTCGGTCTTGCCGTAGCCGACGTCGCCGCAGACCAGCCGATCCATTGGCCGGCTGGTTTCCATGTCGCGCTTAACGTCGTGGATGGCGCGCTCCTGGTCCTCGGTTTCCTGGTAAGGGAACGATGCTTCAAATTCGTTCTGCCAGGGGGTATCGGGCGGGAAGGCGATCCCGGCTTTTGCTTCGCGCGCGGCTTGGATTTCAAGCAGGTCGGCGGCTAAGTCGCGCACGGCGCGCTCGGCAGCGTCCTTTTCGCGCGGCCAGCGCGCGCTTCCCAGTCGGTGCAAGCTTGGCGCGTGCTTGCCCACGCCGACATAGCGGCTCAGCAGGTGGGCCTGCGAAACGGGCACGTAGAGCTTGGCCTTATCGGCATACTCAATCGTCAGCGCCTCCTGGCGCTTGCCGTCGAACATGATCTCGTACAGTCCCAGGTAGTGGCCAATGCCGTGATCCACGTGCACCACGAAGTCGCCCGGCTCCAGATTGGTCCAGTCGGTAATAGTTTCCCCCGCCGATGCCCCGACTCTCCGTGAGGTCGGGACGCGTGCGGTTGTCCGCGCGGTACGGTCGGGAAGCAATTTGGGCCGACCCAGCAAATTTGATTCGGAGAGCACAGCCAATTGGAGATCCACTTGCATGAAGCCGTCCGAAAGCATACCTACGTGCAAATGGAAGGCGGGCTCGGGATTAAGCTCGCGGAACCGGTCCAATGCCCCCTGGGTATAGAAGAAGATATGTACGCGCAGTCCGTCAGCCGACGGGCGCGTACGTTCGGCCAGGCTTGCCAGCCACTGGCGGCGGTGCTCGGCAAAGATGTCCGGCGCCAAAAGGTCGCGGTGCGGGGCGGCCAGTTCGGTCACGGACCGGAAACCCAGATCCACATGCGGCGCGGGCGGCGGCCAGTCAATCTGGTGATCGGTCTCATCCGTCATATCGGCCTGATCCACGCTCGCCGCTTCACTCGCCTGGGCGACTTGTCCGCCATAGCCCTGGCGACGGAGGAAGCGCTTCCCCCTTCGCGAGGCCGCTTCGGCGGGACACGCCGGCAGAGCCTGGCGCTCCACGCTATACGTGCTTTCGAAAACCGGGTCCGGCAAACATTGCCACGCGCGCGGATTTTCCGTAATGACCCGGTGAACGCTGGCAAAGGGAATGGTCAGGTCAGAGACCTTGGCTTCATCCAAAGCTTCCTGGTAGATGGCCGCGTGATAGCGAATGCCTGCGGGCCTGCCCGCCACCGGCGAGATTCCTCGCTTAAGCTCGGAATGACCGGTTCTGTGTGTCATGTCGAGCGACGTGTCCGCCATAGCTCCTTGAGCGACGGCGGAAGTCGAGACATCTCCGCTTGGGTGGTACAACTTTGGCAGTCTTCCATGTAACTGAGGCATTACAGTCACAGGCTCCGACCAGAGATAAATCAACTCCGGCGGCAGGTAATTCATGAAAAGACAGCGTGCCTCGGTCCCGGAACGCATCATGTTCCATTCGTTGACTGGTGGAAGCACCGCTTCCTTCTCGCCTGGGCGAAGCGCTCCGGCGGAGCCTGGCAGGCGCGCGAACGAACGCTGGCTGGCGGGATCGAACGAGCGGATCGTTTCAACCGTGGCGCCGACAAATTCGATCCGGAAGGGGGCCGCCTCGTTAAGCGCCCAGACATCGAGGAGTCCGCCGCGCCAGGCGGCCTGACCCTTGGCCTGGACTTCCGGCTCAAAGGCATAGCCGGTTTGCTCAAGGCGCTTGGCCAGCATTTCCGGGTCATGCTCCTCGCCGAGCGCGACCCGGAAGGTGTGGACCTTAAGCACAGTGGGAGAGAGCGTCATCTGCATCAGGGCCTGCACGCAAGTGGCAATGACCACCGGCGCCTGGAGGCGACATCTCGCCTGGAGCCCGATCAGCCGCTCCAGGGTCTGCAGGCGTTCGCCGACCACCTCCGTTTGAACCGTGGCTTGCTTCTGGTGTCCCTCCTTCGCTCTCACTACGTTCGTAGCTACGGAGGGCAGGCCGTCTTCTCTACCGGGAAGCGATTCCCAGGCAGGATAATATAAAATGCGTTCCGGGTGCACGCCTGCCAAGGCTGTGCCGGACAGGGCCAGCAGGTTCCGGCGCAGTTCGTCCAACGAGTGCATGCTGTCGGCGACGACCACCACCGTGCGCCGGAACTCGGCGAGCAGGTCCAGGGCCAGGAAGGCCGTGGCGGAAAAGGACATGGCCGCCAGCCTACACCGGCCTTTTTCAGCCAGCGCGGCTTCTAATTTGCGGCGCATCTCCGGCGTGATGTGAAGAGTAAACATGAGAAACCAAAACCAGATGTCAGTAGTCAAAGGTCTGCAAAGATTCAACCTAACACTTTAATTGCCATGCCCGTATAAATTGTCAATCGAATTTAGCGCGGCCGTTATGGTAAACAACAAAAGTCGCGATAGGATGTCCTGTGTTTTTTGACCCTGCGCCAACGTCCGAAAAGCATGGAATCATGCACAAAAAGGCATTCCAAGCACTCTGGCGGTTGAAAAGCCGGCGCGACAAACCGGGTACGCTGCCTTGCCCTATTTGGCTCGTATGTCAGAGGGGATCAACAACCCAAAAGTGACGCGGATATCCGGGGGATGTGGATCCTTCCATCGGACTTGATTTTATGACGCTGGCTGACCGGATCGAACAACCGCTTGGTCTGCCGGTGAATTTGGTTTCCTAGGCGAAGCTGCCAGCCGTCTTCCCGAGGATTTTAAAGCGCAACATCGCGAAATGGAATGGTCAAAAATCGTTAGGCTTCGGGATCGGCCTTTAAGTGGCTGTTGAAAAAGTCATTATCGCCTGTAAAGGTCATCCCGAGCAAAGTCGAGGGATCTCAAAAATGGCCCAAATCTGCGATTTGGAGATTCTTCGCTCCGCTCTGAATGACCGGAGAAGTAGTTTTTCAACAGCCTTTAATGGGTGACCCACATTTCTCTAGTTCCAAATCAGTTGCGTGCCAAAGACTTTCTGGCGATCAGGGTCGTCAAGGAAACATTTTGGCCGCCTTGCGTTTTGATTAAAATCCGCTTGGTTTTCCGGTGCGCAAAGTCGAGGTAGCACAGACCTTCGGCGACTTCAACATTGTTAAGCTCAGGACTGGCGAATCCCATTTCCAGAACACATCCGCTCGAATGCGTGAGCAGGAAATCCTTGTTGTTTTTCGGCTGCACCTGGATGTCGGGATGGAGATTCAGAATGAAGGTTGCCTCAATGTTGGCGGGAGCCTTTACCGTATCGTTGATCCGGAGTGAAGTGTCAGGGAAAATTGCGACCGTTCTTTCCCAGCGAACACCCTGCCAGGCCGGGACGGAGCTTTGCAGGTTGGCGGCGATGCGCAGTGAGTCGGCGGTCGTTTGCCAGCCAGCGCAGACAACAGAGGCGTGCTGCTGCCAGTCATAGGTGCCGGTCAAAGTGCTGTCGCCGGCGCCGTTAATCAGCAGGGACGAATGAGCCTGCGACAGTTTATACCATTTGCTGAACTTTTCTTCGTCGTAGGGCGGACACCCGCTGTCAATTAAAAACGGGAGCTTGTCCACCCATAAGGACAGCGCGTTTTTGCCGCCATGATAATGTGAGTTTTGGCCGGTATAAGGAGAGGCGTCCAGGCAAAGATAAAAGGGCGTTCGCCGTAATATGGCGATGCCGGCGTCGGGGAAATAATGTGTCGTTTCTTTTCCCTTGGGGACCGGTAAGAACGACATGGATTTTAAAAAAGCGGCCCCGTTGACGGTGTAACCATCATTGAGCACCACGGTCATCCCCTGCGGATCCGTGATCCATCTGACCACGTCGGCGTGCCGGATTAAGCGGTCTTTAATCTCCGCTTCCAGCGAGAAGCCATGGATTTGCGTGAGCAGGTAAGCATCCCGGATATGCCAGGTGGTGAAGATGTGATAGGAAGGACTGTTCTCAATTTCCGATCCATCCGGAGCGAAGCTCGCGCGGCTGTGGAAGTTGATGATTTTAACGCCTTCGCTGATGAATTCCTGCCAAAGCCCGAATCCCTTAAAAAACGTGCCGGCCAGAAGCAAGGCCAGGCCGCGCAGACTCTGGTGATTGTCGCCGGGAATCAGGTCCAGTCCAAAATGCTCGCCGTAATAGATCGTTTCGCCATGTTGATATAAACATCGGCAAATGATGTTCCATTCGTCTTTTGAAATGGCCGGCGAATCCTTGAGAAAATGGAGAACATGCATCCAATGCAGAACACGGCTGGCCGGCTGGAAGTCGAACCAGATATATTGGACATCGGTTTCGTCAGCCAGATTTTGTTCAAAGGTCTGGCGGTTATAATTGTCGTCGCGGATATGATAGACGTACCGCTGATGTTTCAGCACGTTGTCTCTGCCGACCGGCGGCGGGCAAGTTGCAATAAAATTGAGCAGGGTATCGATGATCAGCCGTGCCAGAGTCTCGTTTTTTGTCTGGGCATACTGCTTGGCCATTGGCACGATGAAATAAAACCGGTTCAGCCAGCAGCTTTTTTCAATGCCCCGCCATCGTTCAAAGCGTTGGTGGTCGAGGCGGGGTAATGTGCCGAAATCGCGCAAGGCCTGCTTGGTGATGATCTGACACGCATAGTCCGTGTCATCAATCGTTGCAATTATGCTGTGGGAGGCCAGTCCGCCGCCGCCGTCCAGGGGATACAAATCAAAGAAGTTATTGTGCATCAGCAGATCGTGGGGCAGGGGCAGTTGATAAGGACGCGTCCCACCGCTGAAGCGTTCCTCGACAATCAGTTTTAAGTCGTCCGGCATGCAACCTCGTTCTTTTTTAAAATTTACACGTTTGGTTATTCGAACAATAGGTGCCGGTTTCAAGGGTAGCTTCCGTGGCGCTGTTTTACAATAGGACGGGATCACTAAAGGCGGAAAATCACCACGTGAGAAAAAAGCTTATCAAAGCGGTATTGGATTACAAGCGGGACTTGATGATTTGGCGCGTTCAACTTTCCGCTATGGGGCCAGAAGGTCTATATGTCAGCCGTCAAAAGTCGGCAGGAAACAATTGCGCGTGACCATGATCACCGAAAATCATGATACAATGGCGTGCGGGTACGGAGTGGATTTTAGCCTGGAATTCATTTTTCTTGATTTATTGAACGTCTGGTACAAGTATTAGTACCTTAAACGTTGTGAACCGTTAAGAAAAACAAGAAAACAGACGGGATATTGCCCGCTAACCACGCGAAAAGAACGCGAAATAAGAAAAGATTTTGCTTTTTTCGGGCGTAGCTCTGAGCGGAGCCCGATGTCACCGTGTGGCGAATTTGGGTGCCGCCGCCGGCGGATTCTAAAAAACAAGGCAAGCTTGGGTCGAATGTGGGCGCGCCGCGTGCAGCGCAATACTCGTGTATGCGCAAGCGCGGGAAGCCCGCAGGTGGCCCAAGATCGCCGCCGTGTCCTGCCGAAGCGGCTTCGCGTAGCAGGACGCTTTTTTAGAACCAAA
>VSJD01000147.1 GCA_008636095.1 Kiritimatiellota bacterium
AACTCCGTCCTCGTTCAAGCCTACAGTTTCACGTCCGCGCCCATAGCCAAGGCCCTGGTGGATGCGCACAAGCGGGGGGTGAAAATTGCGGTCATCTTGGACAAGGGCCAGAAAACGGCCAAGTATTCTTCAGCGGACTTTATCGCTCACGCCGGGATCATGACGCTGATTGACGGCAAACACGCAATCGCGCACAACAAGGTCATGGTGATTGACGGACTGGTGCTGATAACCGGTTCATTTAATTTCACGAAGGCCGCCGAGGAAACAAACGCGGAAAACCTGCTGATAGTCCGGGACAAGGAACTTGCCGCGGCATATATCGAGAACTGGAAACTTCACGAAGGGCATTCGGAAGTGTATCCAGGAAAATAATCCACGATTTTCCCTGGCGTTAGCAATATGGAGGAAACAGAAATGAAAGTACTGCCTATATTCTCTGTGTGCTTGATGCTTTTTCTAACAGGATGCCAGGATATGGGTACATGAAACCTGAGATCGAAATCGCGATCCGTACAATCGCCCTTGCAGATGGAGTTCCAGCCGAGCGCGTCGAAGCAGGGATTGCCGCGATGAAAATGGGGGCTGGGTATGAGACGCAGGAACCACTGTACAGTCTGAAGAAAATAACGCCATTAGTCGGTTATAATCATTGCTCCTTTTTACATAAGCTTCAGATTCAACGGGTCGGAATAAGCTACGGAGGCCGATTATCGTACAGGTTGTCGGATGTCGTTAACTATTTGCGTTCACCCGAATGTGCAGCAATCCGCGCTGAACTCAAAAAGAAACGCCGGGAAACGACAAAAGCTAAGGCGTCTAACTTATAGAGGGTAAACTCATGTTGCCTACAACACTTGACGCCATAAAGTCCATCCTGCGAGCCGATCCGTCCGTGTCAGTTGCAGAACGTGCCCGCCTAATGGCGCTGCTGAGGAAAGGACCGGAGAAATTGGACGCAGTGCCCGTTAATGTGCCAGAGCCGCGCATCCTCCGCCGTGATGAGGTAGCCCGTCGCCTATCTGTATCGTTGCGGTGTGTTGACAGATGGGCGCAAATAGGCATGTTACGTAAGATCAAGTTGCCGGGTTGTACCCGTGCCGTTGGATTTCTCGATTCTGACATAAACTCATTGATTACCGGGAAAATATGATTATTTGACCAAACGCAATCCCGCCATCAGGCCGCAGGCGGGGTTGGACCACGATAGCCCTGGGCGCAGTTGAAGTGGCGACAGTGGGAGCGCTTTAGCCTGCTTTCCGGTCTGGCACCTGCCCCGCCGTAGCGGCTTCGCGTAGGGGGGTCTGTCGCCTGCCCCGCGTAGCTTTTGAGCGTAGCCGGGGCCCGTCGTCTGGTTTATTACTGGCTTTTACGAACACGCCCTGATACATTCAAAACCACTGGGAATGTGCAGTCGGGGTAATCTCTTTCAGGCCCCATGTGCGGCGTGATCGGGCGGCCCTGGTAGTTCAATGCAAGGCAGCGGAGTTAACAAGCCTATGACGCAAGATCTACATTCGTCGGACCTGACGTTCATAACCAACGAGGCTGGCAAGTGTTTGCGTGACAGATTCGCGGTTTTACTCGGCAAAGACACGCGCTTTTTCGACTGCCTGGTCGGATACTTCTTCATCAGCGGTTTCTACAAACTCTACCCGGCCCTAGAGAACGTTGAGAAAATTCGCATTCTTGTTGGCCTCCAGACAGACCGGAAGGCCTACGACCTCCTGCAACGAGCCAGAGAACAGGGCGAGTTGAGTCTCATGTCGCACGCATCGGCAAAGGAACAGGTCTCCAAAGACGTTCTCAACGAACTCGAAAAGTCAGCCGATAGCGCGGAGATCGAAACCGGTATCCATAAATTCATCGAGTGGATTCGTTCAGGCAAACTGGAAATCAAAGCCCACCCGACCGAAAACCTCCACGCCAAAGTCTATATCATGACGTTCGTTGAGGGAGACAGAGACAAGGGGCGTGTCATTACGGGATCAAGCAACCTGACGCAAGCCGGCCTTCAAGACAATCTGGAGTTCAATGTCGAGTTAAAAAACCGCGCCGACTACGACTTTGCCATTGCTAAGTTCAACGAACTCTGGGCGACGGCCGTGGACGTTTCAAAACCATACGAAGACACCATCCTCAACAAGTCGCCGTTCGCCAGTTTCACACCCTATGAGCTTTACCTGAAATTCCTCTACGAATACTTCAGGAATGAACTCAACCGCCCTTCAGAACTGGAGGATATGTACGTTCCGGTGGGTTTCATGAAACTGAAGTATCAGGAAGATGCGGTCCTTGACGCCCGCAAGAAGCTGGATGAATACGGCGGCGTGTTTCTCTCCGATGTCGTTGGTCTTGGCAAAACATACATGGCGGCGCTCTTGGCCCAGCAGCTCGATGGTCGCCATCTGGTCATCGCTCCGCCCCATTTGCTGGATCGAGACAGACGCGGATCATGGCCGAATGTGTTCAGCGACTTTCAAGTCCGGCAAACCGATTTTGAGTCCATTGGTAAACTTGACGATCTTTTGGAACGCGACGTAACCAAGTACACGAACGTCTTCATCGACGAGTCACATCGTTTCCGCACGGAGACCACGCAGAGCTATGAGGCCCTTGCCCAGATTTGCCGGGGCAAACGAGTGATCCTTGTTTCTGCCACGCCGTTGAACAACACGCCCCGCGATATTCTCAGCCAAGTCAAGCTTTTCCAAGCCGGCAAGGCGAGCAATATCCCTAATTTGCGCAACCTCGAAGCATTCTTTTCGGGGTTAGAGGCGAAACTCAAGGGCTTGGACCGGAAAACCAATCGCGAACTCTATTTCCAGACAATTCAGGCCAATGCCAAGGCGGCGCGCGAAAAGGTTCTCAAGTTTCTCATGGTTAGGCGCACCAGGACTGAGATCAAGAATTACTATGAAGAGGACATGAGGCAACAGGGCTTCAAGTTCCCCGAGGTCAAAGATCCACAAGCGCTTTTCTACAAGCTCAGCAAACAGGAAAATGAAATCTTCAACGAAACACTACGGCTGCTCACGACGCAGTTCAGCTATGCCCGGTACACGCCGCTGTTGTTCTACGAGGGCAAGATAGACGAACGCGAGCGACAGGGCCAGCGCAACCTTGCTAAGTTCATGAAAATTCTCATGGTCAAGCGGCTGGAAAGCAGCTTCCACGCTTTTCGTCTATCTCTCGACCGGTTCGCGCATTCCTACGCCCGCGTTATTACAGAGTTCAAGAAGGGCAATGTCTATATCAGCAAGAAACACATCGGAAAAATCTTCGAGCTCTTGGAGCAGGACGACCAGGAAGCGATTGAGAACCTGTTGGAACAGGACAAAGCCGAGCGGCTCATCGCCAAAGATTTCTCCCCGGAGTTCATTCGCAACCTCAAGGCGGATTACCGGACGCTGCGGCGAATCAAAAAAATGTGGACCAAGGTGCAGCGCGACCCGAAGTGGCTGGCATTTCGCGACGTGCTCCGTGCCGACCGAATTCTGAAGCAGGGCAAGCTCATCATCTTCACCGAATCGCAGGAGACAGCCGAGTACCTGGCCGGTTGCATCCGCGATGAAATCGAGCCGAAGACGTTGTTGTTCTCCGGCCAATCCAGTGAAGCGGAACATAAGGCTGTCATTGCCAATTTCGATGCCAACGCCCACCACCCGAGTAATGACTACCGGATTCTGGTCAGCACAGAAGTGCTCTCCGAAGGTGTCAACCTGCATCGCTCCAATGTGGTGATCAACTACGACATCCCGTGGAATCCTACCCGCCTGATTCAACGCGTTGGGCGCGTCAACCGCGTGGACACCAAATTTGACACAATTCACACGTACACCTTTTTCCCGACGGAAGAGGGCAACGATGCCATCAAACTCCGGGAAGCTGCCGAAGCCAAAATCCAAGCCTTTATTGAAATGCTCGGCGCGGACGCCCGGTTGCTGACCGAAGGCGAGGAAATCAAATCCCATGACCTTTTCGCCAAGTTGAATTCCAAAAAAATCCTTACCGGTGAGGACAAAGACGAAGAAAGCGAGCTGGAATTCCTTGCTGAGATTCGCGCGGTGCGCGACAAGCAGCCCGAACTTTTCACCCGTATCAAACGACTACCTAAGAAGGCACGCTCCACCCGATCGCTGAAGACTGCGGCGGACTCGGTTGTGAAAGGGTTTCCATCCTTGCTGACCTACTTTCGCCATGGTCCCCTCGACAAGTTTTACCTGGCCCCGCAAGGCACAACTGCCTCGGCCGAACTGGATTTTCTGACCGCAGTAAAAGTTCTGAAGCCCGATGACAACGCCGAAAAACGGCACACGATTTCAACGGATTTCTACGCCCTGCTCGACCGAAACAAGGACGCCTTTGCCGCCGCCACCAGCCCGGAGAACGACGATGCCAGCATCAAACATAAGGGCGGTGCGAACGACGCCTACATCTTGAAACGTCTGAAAGCGAAAGAAGTCCGTCACTACCACGGCTTCACCGATGAAGACGAAGCCTATATCCAACAGGTGATTCAACTGCTGACCGACGGCGCGTTACCCAGGCAGACAACTAAGAAGGCTGCCGAAGCTCTCCGGAAGGAGATCGAGCCGTTGAAAGTGCTCGGTATATTGCGCCGCGATATTCCGGCCTTGTTCTTCCAAGCCACCCGTGCCCAGCAAATGCACCATGCGCTCATGCCGCGCGAGGTGATTCTGTCGTCCTATTTGCTGGAGGCGAAATGAACCGCGACCAAGCCCGTGACCTGATCACCCAGACTTTCACCCATGCCTTTGACAAATCCCGCTTCGGCAACCTCGCGGTCAACCTGCTCAACCGCATTGACGATTCAAAGGCCTTTGCTCGAAACAACCAGTACATCAAGGACGCGTTCAAAGACCATATTGATCGCTTCGAACGCCTCGGAACATACACTTCGCCCGACAACGAAAAACTCGATGTGCTCATCGTTCATCTGACTAAGGTGGCAAAGATAGAACGCGCCCGGACCGCCATCCGCAACTTCGTCGCCGACCATCTTAAGGAGCGCGATGGCAAGGAAGCCGCCCTTGTCGCCTTTGTGTCGCCGACGGAAAAACAGTGGCGCTTCTCCTACGTGAAAATGGAGTATGCCACGGTCGAGAAGGATTCAGGAAAAGTCGGCGTAGAAGCCCGGCTCACACCCGCCCGGCGCTTCTCCTATCTGGTCGGCGAGGGCGAAAGTTGCCACACTGCCCAGACCCGATTTCTCACCCTGCTTCAAGACACCGCCACCGATCCCACGCTCACCCAAATCGAGGAAGCTTTCAGCGTCGAGGCGGTTACCAAAGAATTCTTTGGCAAATACGCGGAACTGTTTGGCGACATCAACACGGCACTGGAAAAACTCGTTGCCAAGGACAAGACGCTCCGCGACGAATTCAAGACCAAGGGTGTCAACACCGTTGACTTTGCCAAGAAACTTATGGGCCAGATCGTGTTCCTCTATTTTCTTCAGAAGAAAGGTTGGCTTGGTGTCGCTAAGGGGGAGGACTGGGGTACCGGCTCGCGCGACTTCCTGCGCCGCTTGGCCAATGGCGAATACGGCAAGTATGGAAATTTCTTCAACGACATGCTCGAACCGCTCTTCTACGACACGCTGGCCACCGACCGCGGACATGAAGCTTGGTGTAACCGCTTCAAGTGTCGTATCCCGTTTCTCAACGGCGGCCTGTTCGAGCCACTTGGCGATTACGATTGGAAGAAGACCGACATCATTCTGCCAAACAAACTGTTTACCAATGACGAGTACATCGAGGAAGGCATCACCGGCTCCGGAGTCCTCGACGTGTTCGACCGCTACAACTTTACCGTCAACGAAGCCGAACCACTGGAAAAAGAAGTCGCCATTGACCCGGAAATGCTCGGAAAAGTCTTCGAAAACCTGATCGAGGAGAATCGGCGCAAAGGCTTAGGCGCATACTACACCCCGCGCGAGATTGTCCACTACATGTGCCAGGAAAGCCTTATCAACTATTTGGATGTTGCCGTTAACACCGCCGACGAATCGCTTGTCCCGCAAAAGGCGAAACAGGCCAAACTATTCAGCGAGCCTGAACATGAACAGAACCTGTTGAAAGCAAGCGTCCGCCGCGAACTTGTGCCCCGCGCCGACCTCGAAACCTTCGTCCGCCTGGGCGAGCAGATTTCCCACTACGAATCGGTGAAAGCTCAATATGCGATCAAGATGCCGAAAAGCATCCAGAACAACGCCAAAACTCTCGATGACGCGCTCGGGGCGATCACCGTCTGCGACCCTGCCGTCGGTTCCGGCGCGTTTCCAGTGGGCATGATGACCGAAATTGTCCGCGCGCGCACAGCGTTGACACCGTATTTCAAAGACGTAGCAGAACGGACCGCGTACCATTTAAAACGCCACGCCATTCAGAACTGCCTCTATGGCGTGGACATTGACGCCAGCGCCGTGGAAATCGCCAAACTGCGGCTTTGGCTCTCGCTGGTCGTTGATGAAGAGGACGTGAAACAGGTCAAACCCTTGCCGAATCTTGACTACAAGATCGTTGCTGGGAGCTCGCTTACGCGGGTCGAAAAAACCTTGTTTAACAGTGATCAGTTCAGGCAACTCGAAACACTAAAGCCTAAACATTTTGACGAGTCCGATCGCCAGAAAAAGGCAGAGTACAAGAAGCAAATCGAGAAGCTCATCCATGACCTGACAAATGGTTTGGAAATCTTTGATTTTGAAATCTACTTCTCGGAGGTATTTCACGCCAAAGGTGGCTTCGATGTGGTCGTCGCCAACCCGCCCTACATCAGTTATGGGCTTCGGGGTGGCCAGAAAATGACCAAGGAAGATAAAGACTACTTAAAGCGGGCGTTCCCTGATTCTGCCGAATACAAGATAAGCATGTATGCGATTTTCATGGAACTTGGTATTCGGATATCGAGTCAACGCAATGGTAGTTCTTGCTTTATTGTGCCAGATAGCTTCTTGCTTGGGATGTACTTCTCAAAGATTCGTGCCCTTGCCCTAAAAGAATGCGCTATAAGGCAACTCGTGCTCTTGCCGTTCAAGGTGTTCAAGGCGGACGTGGGTTTCTCCGTGATCTATCTATTTGAAAGGAACTCCGAAAATCATGCGGCGAACACGGTACGATCTATCACGGCCACGTCTTCCGAGAACATCGCAAGAAGGCGGGGTGCGGAATTCAGCTACAGCCAGGGTTACTTCTCTCGTCAACGCTGCTCTAAGTTTCGTTTGTTCTTTAATCAGCAGACATTTGACATTGTCGAAAAATGCCGCAACGCCGCAAAACCCCTTGAGCAGCTTGTCCGCTTTTCGAGCGGCTTGATTGGACTTGATGGACAGGATGCAATCAGTTTTGACACAAAACGGGGCGCAAAGTGGCTGCCCGGTATTCTTTCGGGTGGCGACATCCTGAAGTTCGTCGTACGGCCGAGCGGCGCCTATATCCTATACGACAAGGCACATATCAAGAGCGGATACGACTGTGTGGATTACGGGGCGGCGAAGCTCTTCATGCGTCAGACCGGTGACAGCCTGATTTGTTCCTATGACACCACCGGGCTTCTATGTCTAAACAACGTGCATGTTGGCAACAGCAAGAGCGCGAATGTAAACCTCAAGTTCGTCTGTGGTCTGCTCAACTCGCGGCTCCTCAACTTCTTCTATCAGTCGATCTCTCTCGAAGTGGGACGCGTGATGCCACAGACCGACATTGAGACAATAGATGATCTTCCGATCAAGTGTGACCCGAAGAGCGAAGCTGACATCGCAGGCCTCACCGATGACTGTATCAGACATATTACCTCTGGACGAAAGGATGCGGCAGAGTCCGTAGCCAAGCGGATAGATCGCCTCGTATACGATCTGTACGGCCTGACGGAAGAGGAAATCCAGATTGTGGAGCAGTCGGGTGGGAAATGAACGATGCTCAAGAATTATCAACAAATTGAATTATCACAATAAGATTTGACAGGATTGCCCTTTAAGATTAAGATGAATATGTAGAACGAAAAGTAATGGATTGCAAGTTGCGCCGATTGCTTGAACAAGTATCAGCCGTTAGTGACATGTAAAGATGCGTCATTCATAGAAGGGCGCTTATCCGACAATTCGTAACAACTCGCTTTTGGGAGATGGAGCAAGCAGAGGTCTATCTGACGTTCGCTGCAAAAAAAGGAGGCTGATATGGCTGACATTCAAAAGCACTTTGAGCGGTTCCATGCCATCATCCGTATCGATTACGAGATGAGCCAGCCGCTACGGGAGAAGCGAGACATCATCCTTGATAGGATTCGAAAGCATCTCAAGGACAACGGGCGGCCAGGATTTGACGAATTCCTTCAAGGAAGTTACGCCATGAAGACCGGCGTAGTGCCAATAGAGGAGCTTGAGTACGACATCGATGTGGGATTGCGATTCTCCTTCAGCGAGAAGAAACATACGGCGGCAGATGTCCGCCAGTGGATCTTCGAAGCCGTGGATGGCCACACCGAGACGGTTAACGAAAGGGGGCCGTGCGTACGCGTGACCTACGTAGATGGGTATCACGTTGATTTGGTTTCGTACGCCGTTTGGGATGACACTCTGGGAATCACGCAGTTCAGGCTTGCCCACAAGAAGAATGGGTGGAGGCCGGCCGATCCACCTAAACTGATAGAACACGTTGACGGTGCCATGAAGCCGTATGCTGGTACTGAAGATGGTACGACAAGCACCAATCAGTTCAGGCGGGTAGTCCGATACCTGCGACGTTGGTATGATGAAGCGATCCCCGAGGAATCAGAGGCAAAGCCGACGGGCTTGGCCTATGTTCTGGCGGCTGTTCAGTACCTTCGCCCCACACAGACATGGAACAGCAAACCGAACGACCTGTTGGCAGTCCAGAATCTTGCGACGGTCTTGTCTTTGCTGCCTGGGCGCATTGTCGTGAAGAAACCTACGCCCGAGTATGACGATCTATTCGCCAGGCTCAGTGACGGCGACATGAATGACTTCAAGGCTCGGCTCGTTGCATTGGCGCTAGATTTGGGCTCGGCTGGCCGTGAGACAGATCCAGTAAAGGCCTGCAAACTCGCAAAGAAGCATTTCGGCAGGGATTTTCCAGTTCCCGAACCGGAGGAGACTGCCAAGAAGACGGCGGCTCCGGCGATTGTGACCTCAAGTTCATCAGCATCCCGATGAGGTATGGATATTGACCCCACTCAGGCAAAAGAAGTGCGAGAGGCGGAGGCTGTTCTCGTTGAGAAGGGGTTTGTCAAATCATCGGATGGCCGATGGATTGGTCATCTGACTGTCTCTGGGCCGTCCGTCGAGGTAAGCGTCACCCTCCCCGCAGAGTTTCCCTACCGAGTGCCGGAAATCAGCATTGATCCTAAGAATCTGCCACGACGCATTCCTCACGTTGAGAGGAATGGTAAGCTCTGTATCATTCCGACCACAGGCGTGCTGATCGATTCGGACAGGCCGCGAGACATTGTCACGGACTGCTTGGCGCGAGCAGAGATCCTTTTGCGGAAAGGTCTTTCAGGTGCGAACGAGGCCGACCTCATTGAGGAGTTCCTCGCCTATTGGAACCCATCTTGCGACGGCGGAACAATCAGGTCAATTTGCACCGCAGAGACGCCATCGCGGGAGATATGCCTCCTCCATCACCAATTGGCGTCGACAGGGAAGGACACAATCCTTGCGTGTGATAATTCCAAAGCTGGCGGGACTTGGCTCTCGCGTGCTTCAACCCCGTGCAAGCAGGAGGAGAGCGGTTGGTTACATTTTGTCAGCACTTCTTTCCCGCCGCCCAACTTCAATGAACGATTGCTGACACGGGATTTTGTTGAATCGGTAAAGGCTCATTCAGCGGATGCCGACTGCCAAGCCTTCAAGGCATGGTTGGCTGGGCACGGATTGCCATGCACTGTCGTTTGCTGTATGCGACCGCGCGTAGGAGAGTCTCCTCTCATATTTGCCGTTACGTTCAACAGGGCTGTCGGG
>VSJD01000146.1 GCA_008636095.1 Kiritimatiellota bacterium
AAGAACAGACAGGAAGCCCTCAAGGGATACCGCAAACAATCATTGCCGACAGCTCGGGAGTTCGCGCATACCCTTCGTCAGCCAATTACGCGGTTGGCCGTCGACCGACTGGACTGGGAGTATCTCTTGCCACGTGCCGGCGGCTCGATTGAACTGAGAAGCAAGACGGTGGCGGTCGTTGGCTGCGGATCGGTCGGGTCACTGCTCGCCGAGAAGTTGGCATGCCTCGGGGTCGGGACGATCCGACTTGTTGATAACGACGCTCTCTGCCCTGCCAATGTGCACAGACACGTACTCGGAGTAGAGCATCTCGGCAAGAACAAGGCCGCCGCCTTGAGCAGTCTACTGGAAAGGCGATTCCCCCACGTGACTGCTACACACAAGGCCATGCGAGTGCAATCCGTTCTGATTGATGAGCCCGAATACCTCCTCAGCGCTGACCTTGTGTGTATCGCCCTCGGGGATGAGACTACGGAGTTGTGGCTCAATGACTGTCTCCGAAATATAGTTCCAAGGCTCCATGCGTGGGTGGAGCCCCTTGGCATAGGAGGCCATGTGCTGGTGGCGGGACTACTGAACGACAAGGGCTGCTATCGCTGTCTCTTTCAGAGTAATGCTGTTGCGGGACTGCACAACACTGCATCCTTTGCCAAGGCCGGACAGACTTTCACGCGATCATTTGCCGGATGCGCCGGAAGATTCACACCCTTCGCGTACTGGGACGCGGACCGGACAGCGTCGGAAGCGGCAAGATGTGCACTTGCGGTCCTCTCCGACGATCAACAAAAGCCCATGCTACTCAGTTGGTGTGGAGACCCGGCGGTGTTCTTGGGTGCCGGATTTGTCTGCTCTCAGCGATCGGCCATGTTCGCACCCGGAGAGGTCAAGCGTGTCTACGATTTCGCAGAAGGAATGTGTCGATGCAACAAGTGGACAAAGACAGCATAGTGTTTCGGCGCACAAACGGTGCAATGGTCAAAATCTCCGGTGGCGCTTTGCGAGTACTGAACCGTTTTCGGCAACTCCTTCCGAATCAGGCTGAGGCGGGAGGCATGCTTCTCGGGCGGCTGATCGATGGAACCGAGGATGTTGTGGTCGACGAAGTCACAGTTCCTGTCGCGCGGGATAGGCGACATCGGTTCTCCTTTTTCAGGGAGAAAGACACCGCACAGAAGCACGTGGTGAATGTATGGGAGAAGTCCAGCCATACGCGTAACTACCTTGGCGAGTGGCACTCTCATCCTGAGGATGATCCCTCTCCATCAGGGCCAGATCTTTCCAACTGGCGGCGAATCGTCAGGGAAAGCCAATTTGAGCAGGGATCCTTAGCGTTTCTCATCGTGGGACGAATCAGTGTCCGAGCGTGGGAACTGGGCAAGGTGGCACGCTCACTACGAGCGATGACCATTGAGAACAAGAGCCGCAGGGATAAATATCGAAAGGACTCCAATGAATGATAGCAACAAACACGGAGCATTCCGGGTGCTGACTTTAGATGGCGGTGGGATGAGGGGATTATACACAGCGTCTAAGCTTCAGGCCCTTGCTCGCCTTTTTGACGAGCGCTTTGTCAAGCAAGCTCCAGATATTGGGAAGGGGTTCGACCTCATCTGCGGGACCAGCACTGGCGCTATCCTCGCATGCGCTTTGGCTGTCGGCGTGCCGCTGAGTCGCGTTTGCGATCTCTACTGTCAACACGGCCCCTCTATCTTCCCGGAGCCGATGCCTACACCGAGCCAAAAACTGAAGATGTTGTGGTGGTCTATTCGGCATGCCAGCCGCCCGGCCGCATGCTCCCAGGAATTGCGGCAACAGCTTGAAGAAATCCTTGGGGATTTGACCCTAAGTGGGGTGTTTGCAGCCAGGAAAATAGCAATGTGCATCCCCACCGTTGACGCGCTTAGCCACAAAGCATGGGTCTTCAAGACACCTCATATTCCCGGCAAACACCGAGACAGCAACTACCGACTTGTTGATGTTTGCATGGCGTCCACGGCAGCGCCCATTTTCTTCCCCTTGTCTCGACAGCTCAATCCCGACAACGAGCGTGACATCCACTACTTTGTGGATGGCGGACTCTGGGCAAACAACCCCGTCATGGTTGGACTTGTCGAAGCACTCGTCTTGGCGGCTCCAGATCAAAGAATCGAGGTTATCTCGGTGGGTACGTGTGACCGGCCCTCCGGAGACCCGTACGCCGTGCGCGATCCAGACTGGGGATTGCTCAACTGGAAGGTTGGCGTCAACGCCATTGACATGTCACTGTCAGCTCAGTCCTTTGGTTATGACAGTATGGCTAAGTTCATTGCGAACACGCTCTCTGCGTGTGGACGTGCCGTAACAGTGGTGCGCCTGGAGCAAGGTCAAAAATCACCAGAACAATACAGCGCAATCGGTCTGGACCGGACCGACCAGACGGCTGTAGACACCCTTGTGAACATGGCCGGCAAAGATGCCGAGCAGATCCACAGCAAGGCGATGATAGCGAAGTCGAATGACATGTCCACTGTGGCCAGGATTTTCCGTAATCTTGCTCCGCTTGAGGAGAAACCGCCTGCTTAGTTAACCCCGCGCCAGAAACGCGAAACCATTGCGAAGGGGATTAGAGATTTCCGAGTCCCGAGGGTCAGGAGGAATAATCAACCCTCAAAATAGCAAATAGCATTTGCGGGCGCAGAATGAAGTTTGGTGAATTACGATCTCGATAATTCGTAATTCAGCCTTGCCGGCCGGCCGACGAATAGAAACGGAATGTAGTGACCTGTTGATGATGGCGATAAATATCACTTGTCCGCAACAGGCAACCAGCGATAGAACCTGATCCCCGGCCGGTTACTGCTGCCCCCTGATCCATCCAGCCGCCCATGTCGTCTTCCTTTGCAGAAAAGATTTCAGCCGGGAAAACAGGTATCTCGACAAGCGACATTTGAATCGGTATGATAATTTTGGAATCGGGGGCATGTCCCAATCAATCAGTTTCGGCATATGAGCGACGCAAATAATATTATCTTCGATTGTCCGGAATGCAGGCAAGGTATCAAAGCGGCTGTGAAAGCGGCCGGTGAAATGGCCGCTTGTCCTAATTGTGGGAAAGACGTCAAGGTGCCGGGGCCTGTATCCAAAAATGGAGTTGGCAAACCACCTCTGTCGCTTCAACCCCTTCTTGCCACAATACCAACCGCACAATCTGGAACCACACAGCAAATCAACAAGAAGTCAAAAGGCATGGCTATTGCCGGATTGGTGCTCGGAATAATTTCGGTTGTCCCTGTCCTTTTTTGCGGTGGTCCAATATGGGCAATCCTTGGGGTAATCTTTTCATCTGTTGCTCGGCATCGGACAACTAATAAGCCCGATCAGTACGAAGGCGAGGGCTTGGCCATAGCCGGTCTGATCGTATCTATTGTTGGCCTCATGCTTAATCTTGTTGTTATATTCATGCTTGGCTTCATGGGCGCCACTATGACAACGCTCCTTGCAACGTTCGCTGACGCTCTCAGCAAGTTGCCGAAATGAATATTATGAGGGAAATTGAGAGCAATATATTCAAGTGGAATACCATGAGTAGGATTCGCACCGTTGCCATTCTTTGCTCATCCTTCTTCGCCGGGATACTCTGTGCTTTACCTCAGGGAGAAATGGCTTCGCAGGATTCCGCAAAGATACCCCGCGGCTCACCGCGAGGTGCTTCACTTGGGATTACAACCTGCGCCTTGGCAGAGACTGTCACAAACGCCGTCTCTTCCAATATAGTGCCGGATATGGCTACCGTGGACGTTATGCCCGGACTGACTTTTGAAAAACTTGTCGGCAGTCTTCTGAAGCAGCAGGGATATGAAGTGGGAAACATGCGGGCCTCCAGCGACTATGGTGTTGACATAATCATCAACAAAGACAAGGAACGGATTGCAGTCCAAGTCAAACGCTCAAAGAACAAGATCGCAAGGAAAGCCATCAGCGACGCTGTGGCTGGAATGAAATACTACAACTGCACCAAAGCAATGGTGGTTACCAATAGCGAGTTCACGGAAGACGCCCGTGAATTTGCGCGTGGCACCGAGTGCATCCTCATTGACCGGACCATTCTCCAACAATGGCTTGACTCATCCAAGCACGCCCAATCTGTTGCGGCTTTTGGCACCATCGGACCTACAAATAATTAACTTTCACACGATTGCCAATCAGGACAAACTATTCCAGAGGCGGACGTGTAATTACCTTTGCGATTGAGTTTGTATGAATATTGCAGGCAATATGCAATTCAGTCTTTCCGGCCTGCCGGCGAATAGAAACGGTCGGCCGGGACCTATTTATGTTTGCCTTCCGCCTTTTCCGGGTCGACTTCCGAAGCGGGATTGTGTATAAGCAGAACTGACTGAGCATGCCGCATGCCTTACAGCCAAGGCCAACATGGGACTATAAACCACGCACTAAGGCCGTCCCTGAATTTACTTCAGACTCTGCAGCATGGCTGTGGCGCGCTCCACGACGATTTTGGCCACACGCTCAACCATGGCTTCGTCGATAGCCGCGCTTTGCATCCGGGGCTCTCGCAGCGCGGCAACGGTATTGCTACACAGTTCTGCCATTCGCTCCCGTATCATGGGCCAGCCCAGGCGCGTTTCCTGAGCCATCATCTGCCAATGGGCGGGGGTGATCGCGTCGATGGAATCGCAATGGCCGATCTTCATCGCCGGGGTCTTGGACAGTTCGGGCCAGGCAAGCGTACAGACCAGGTCATAAAATGGCGCGAGTCTGCGTTCGCCTCCCTGGTAGAGCATGGAGTAGTTCTTGCCGTGGGCGTCGGCGTTGCCAATCAGCACATTGAAGATCAGGCCGTCGAGGAAGTCCCGGATGTCCAGCACCGGGGTGGTGGACCAGTCACGGAGCAGAGCAATGCAGTCCCGAAGCAGGGGGCCTCCTTCCTGCTGGTATTTCCTTTCCGGGGGGAACCCCAGTGCCTGGCAGAAGTCCTCCTGATGAAGGCGCGTGATGGTGCCTTCCTGGCTGATCTTCCGGTCGTAGCGCTGAACGATGACGCATGCTTTGCCGCCAATCAGGCGAGTTTCAACGGGAGGGACTTTTAATCCAACCGCCTTTGCCAGCGTCATGCAAATACTTTCGTTTGCGGCCAATCCGGGAAACCGATCCGGTTCCGGTTTGATGATGTGCGTGCTTGGCGTGTTGCCGAGAGGCAGAGCAATGCGTGAGCCGTGTATCATAACCGGGAGTTTGTCCTGCGCTCCGGCCAACGAAAGCCGAACCCCTTCCTTGCCGGCCATCAGGGGGCGACGGGGAAGCTCAGCGATGATCTCCTGCAACTCCTTATCGTTCAGTTCGTGCATCCGCATGTCACCGGCGGCGGGTGGCGGGACGCCTTCAGGCAACAGGCTGACCGCTCCCGCACATTCACCCCCTATGCGCTCCAGCATGGCGAAATCGTTGCGTTCGCTGATGCCGAGAATGGATGCAATCTGCTTTCGCGGTCCCTCTTCAGGGAGGACGCCGGCAAAAAAAGGGCGAGAGCTCTTGTCCCGGAACGCTTCGCTCTGCAGCGGAAGTGATCGCGACAGGGGCGCCGCATCGAGCCTACCAAGCCAATCCGGGGTGTAGCGGAATTTGATCAAGCCGCTGTCGTCCTGATCGAGAGTGCCGACGGGTTTACTGTTCAAGTAGACAACCAGCCGCCTCATGGCCTGTTACCTCCGGTTTCACCCTTCTTCGCCAGGAAGCCCTGTGGCTCCCGGCCTTCGCAGCCAGAGGCTTTGCTACGGCGGAGTAGGCTGCCACAGGGAGAATCCTCCGTCGCCGAAGCGGCTATGGAGGACAAGATGGCGTCCTTGGCTTCCGTCTTCGCCAAGGCTTCGCCGGACACGTCGCAGGGTTCCGCAAAGACTCGACCTGCGTAGCCAATGCTACTCCGGCGTAGCAGGTTGCCCCGCGGCTCGCTGCGGGGAGCTTCACCGCCAGCGGGGCCACCCGTCTCGATCGCGAGCCCTAACGCTTGCAGCACTTGAAGGGTCTTGCCGATCTGGCAGGTGGGCTTGCCCTTTTCAAGGTCGACGATGAAACGTAAGCCGGTGCCACAGGTCATGGCCAGTTCCTTCTGGGTGACCTTCAAGTGCTTTCGCCTCGCACGGGCCACTGCTCCAAGTTGTTCTGTGTTTATTATCTTCATTGTTGCTGATCGGGAATATCGCATGGATCAGAGCTCATGTCAACTAATAATTTACCGATCGGGAACCAGTTGGCGCTTTAGTACTCCAATAGCAACAAAGTTACCGATCAGGAACGTATGTGGGATAGGACCAAAAGCCTGTTTCCCGACATCTCGAAGGCATCAGCGCAGGATTTCATCTGCCTTGACCTGGTCGCCGCCGCTCTCCATAGGTTTATCCCACGGCGGTAGATAATTTTCGCGCGCAGAGATGATGTGCCGCCGTTCTGTGACCGATCCATTTGCGCTTGGACCGCCTCGGCCATCGTTGTATACTCGCGGCCCACTGGATGGAACGCTATTCATTGGCTCGACATTTACTTTTACGCTTCCGTGCGTCACCAGGCGTTTATTGGTCGGGAATGATGGGATGAACGAGTCTTCAAGAAGACGGCATAAACCAGACGAGAATGACGGTTTGTTACCACCTTAATTTTGCATCGCGTCAGTTTAGCGCAGATGCAAGGCGCGAGCGGTGCCGCTGTATAAGCATACTGCAAACCGCTCGCAACGTGGCAGATGTGCCAAAATTACGCGACCGTCTTTTCCGGCGAACATCAGTGTTTTTGCAGAATGCCTTCATAACCCGTTGGGTTTCCGCCTGGGCGGATCCGCATTGGCGGAAAAACAAAAAGTGGTGCAAGAAACAACTTGCACGTCGTGTTTATTGGCTAAATATGACCATGACGCTGATGTTCGTGCAAAATTAAGGTACCAACAACAAGGAGGATAGAACCATGGCAAAGGAACAGGCGGCGATAAAGGAACGTGCGAAGGCAAAGGCGATTGACAGCAAGAAGGGCAAGCCGGTTGAAGCCAGTCAGTTGACGTCCGAGGAACTCGCCGAGAAAGCGAAGGCCCGCAAGGCCCGCAAGCTCGAGAAGAACAAGAAGCGCCGGGAACGCCAGAAGGCGTCCGCCGATGTCGAGGCTGGTCGCAAGGCCAGCCCGTAGTAATCGGGGTGAATGCGTATATCAAGAAGACTGGAAAGCAGGGGTAACCCGCTAATTGAATGTCTTTTAACCGCAAATGATCAATAATTCCCCAGTGCGCCTTTAAGGCCTTCCTTGACTTTGGCAATCAGCGCGGCCGGCGCCAGGACGGTTGCGCCGTCAAAATCCGTGCAATATGAAAACAAAAAATCAGAAAAATAAGACTGTAAACCGGCGAAAAAAAATACCATAAGCCGGATATTATTTTTGTCAGTTAAAAAAGACCGTCAACTACAGGAAAAAGTTGTTGACTTTTAAACTGCCTAAAACGGCTATTTTACGCTATTATGCGCCATTATGGCACCCTACCATCAATGGTTGCCAAATGGTGTTAAGTGTTTGTATTGCAATGTTGAAAATTGGAGCGGGAGATGGGAGTCGAACCCACGACGTTCAGCTTGGGAAGCTGACATTCTGCCACTGAATTACTCCCGCATTGGTGTGACATCTGTGGATAGTCTATGCCTTGACGCTATGTTTGACAAGCTCTGATTACTCGTAGCGCAGGGCGTCAATGGGATTGAGGTGGGCGGCCTTGGTCGCGGGCCAGAGGCCGAAGACTATACCGACAATACAGGAGAAGCCCACCGCCAACACGATGGAAGACAGCGTAACCAGGGCGGGCCAGCCGGCCAGGTTGGAGACCAGGGTGCTGATGAGCCAGCCCAGGAAAATTCCCAGGCCGCCGCCCAGCACGCTCACGACCAGGGCCTCGGTTAGAAATTGGGCGAGGATATCGCGCTGGCGGGCGCCAACGGCCTTGCGGATCCCGATTTCCCGGGTGCGTTCAGTCACGGAAACCAACATGATGTTCATGATGCCGATCCCGCCGACCAACAGCGAGACGGCCGCAATGGATGCCAGCAGCCATGACATCGTGCGGCTTGTTTCGGTCAGGGCCGCCTGAATTTCGGCCATGTTGCGAATTTCAAATGTATTTGTCTGTGAAGGCGGCAGGCGATGTGTACGGCAAATCAGGTCGCGCATGGCATCCTGCGCCGTCTCCATTTCTTCCGACGAACGAATCTCGACATCAATGCTATCCAAATAGTCCTTGCCGAGCAGGCGGTTCATTGCGGTGGTCAGCGGGATAACCGCGAGGTCGTCCTGATCAAACCAGCCTGTGGCACCTTTTTCCGGCAGAATTCCGACAACCTGGAAATTGACCTTGTTGATCTTGACGTATTCACCCAGCGGATTGGCCTCGCCAAAAAGTTCCCGAACAAGGGTCATGCCGAGAACGACGACCCGGACGCGCTTGTTCATTTCATCGGCGGAAAAAAAACGGCCGACCGTCGGCTGGGCCGCGCGCATGGCGGTATATTCCGGTTCCGCGCCCTGTACGCGGGTGTTCCAGTTTTTGTTGCCGAAGACGACCTGACCACGGCCGCTTACTGATCCGGCCACACGCTTGACGGCCTGGATGGACGCACGGATATCAGTGACATCCTGCGGGGTGAACCGGGTGACGGCGCCGGCTTCCATGGCTACGCCGTGCGCGCGGTGGGCTCCGGGGCGTACAACGAGCAGATTGGAGCCCATGGAAGCCAGTTGCTCCTCGATGGACTTGCGCGCGCCGGTGCCGATTGCCAGCATGGCGATGACGGATGTCACCCCGATCAGAATGCCGAGCATTGATAGAAAAGACCGGACCTTGTTGGCCATCAGTGCGCGCCAGGCCTGCCTGAAATCGTGCGGCAGTTCGCGCAGGATGGCGAAAGGATTGGTCCGGGGGGCGATAAGGGAACCTGTGTCCGATGATATATTTACATTGTTTATGTTGTCCGCCGTGGCACCGGGCCGGCGTTCATCCGATTGAATGATGCCATCCCGCATGCGGATGATACGCTGGGCATGGGCGGCAATGTCCGACTCGTGGGTGACCATGATGATCGTAATTCCCTGCCGGTTGAGTCCTGTCAGGATCTCCAGGATTTCCTCCGCGCTGGCGGAATCCAGGTTGCCGGTGGGCTCGTCTGCCAGGATAATGCGGGGATCGTGGATCAGGGCGCGGGCGATGGCCACGCGTTGCTGCTGGCCGCCGGAGAGCTCGTTGGGCTTGTGGCCCATGCGGTTACCCAGGCCCACCTCGGACAGCCGGCGGCGTGCCTTGTCCATGTTTTTCCCCCGGCGGTCACTGGCGTACAGCATTGGCAATATGGTGTTTTCCAGGGCGCTGGTACGCGAGAGCAAATTGAAATGCTGGAACACAAAGCCCAAGGTCGAATTACGCAGGGCCGCCAGCTCGTTATCTGAAAGCCGTGCGACTTCGTGATCCAGCAGGCGGTACGAGCCCGCGTCCGGCACGTCCAGCAGTCCGAGGATGTGCAGGAGCGTGGACTTGCCCGAGCCCGACGGCCCCATGATGGCCACAAACTCGCCCGGTGCAATCGTCAGCGATACGCCGCGCAGGGCATGCACCGCTACTTCGCCGATGGCATAGGTCTTGGTGATGTTGCTGAGTTGGATCATGAAACAGTCGTTAGCCGGTTCTTTGTTCTTGGTTCTTTGTTGGCGGATGAGCTTTCAGGCATCCGATCTCAGCGTGTCATCATTCGACGTTGGGCGTTTGATGTTGGATCTGCCATAGGCTTACAAATGCTTGCTCGCTTGTGGCGAGTTGGGCGTTTGCTTCTCGCCGTCCTATCATCTTCGCCGGCGGCCAAACGGCGAAAACGGGTTCTTCTGGTTATCCTCTTTGGTTTCCAGCTTGAACGTGCCCTTGACCAGTACGGAGTCGTCCTCCTGGAGGCCGGAACAAATTTCCACCTTCTTGCCGTCGCTGAGGCCC
>VSJD01000145.1 GCA_008636095.1 Kiritimatiellota bacterium
GTAACAATCGGCACGGACAGCGGTTTGTTCCGGTTAGCGGGGTTGGTGCGCCAGACAACGGCCTGGTTGGTTTCCATGTGCACGGCTTCCGAGGGCAGGACCAAGACCCCGTTGGTGGCGGCGGTCAGTACCTTGATGTTGGCGGTCATACCGCTCCGCAGGAACGAAGGCACTTTGCCCGGCAGGACGTCCACCATGTAGGTTGTCACGTTGTTGACCGTTTTGGCCTCATAGGCGATCTGGTCTACCTTGCCCGGGATGACATCCTGGGGATAGGCGTCGAGGGTGATATCGGCCGTCTGGCCCACGACAATGCGGCCGATATCGGTTTCATCCACCTGGGCCTCGATGATCAGGCGGTCGGACATGACGTACAGGATATCCGAAGCCGTGACCGTCTGGCCCGGCTCGATTTTGCGGGCGATGATATCGCCATCCAGCGGCGCTACCAGCGGGGTGGGCTTGTAGAGTTGTTCCCAGTGGGCCAGCTCGGTGGCGCCCTTGGCGCGCGCCGCGTCCATCAGGGCGGCCCGTTCCGTGGAACTCATCCATGCCAGGATCTGGCCTTTGCGGACTTTGTCGCCTTCGCGTACCAGGGCTTCTTCAACCCGACCGGCCACAGGCGATTTGATTTCCAGTCGGTTCTGCGGCTGGGCCATGCCGGTGGTCAGTACGAAGGTCTTCAGGCTGTCGCGTTCGACGCGGACTTCCTGGTATTGCGGTATTTCCACTGCGCGTGCGCGCCAGAACCAAACTGTGCCTGCTATGCCTGCCACAAGGATGATGCCAATGATCCAATATATGATGTGCTTCATAAGATTCTTTCTGTTAATTGTGGCGTGCTTCCGTTACCTGTTCCTCTGCAAGTGGCTCGAATTCGGTTCGGGAAATGCGGCGGTGATCTTGGGCCACTTGCCGGCTTGCCGCGTTCGCATGGACACAAGTCCAATGACTTCGCGCGGCGCGCCGGTATTCGGCCCAAGCTGGCCTTGCTTTCCCGAATCCCGATACTTCGATCGGGAAACCGAATTCGAGCCACAGTCGCCATGCTCACGCCGAACATAACAGTTATTGGTTATTCGTCGGTCTGATTCCGTCATTTGGTGTTCGATTTTTCTTCATATTCCGTCGTCTGGCGTCAGGTGTCTGTCGTCCGGTTCTATGGAATAACTCCGGTTCCCAGTGCTTTTTCCCAGCCGGCCCGGGCCACCACCGCATCCCGCTGGCTGATCAGTACGGACTTCTGCTTGTCAATCAGGTCGTTTTCAATCAGGTCCCAGTCCTCGAACGAGAGCAAGCCGTTCTGGTACTGGGCCCGCGCTATCTCGGCGCGGACTTCGGCGGCTTTCAGAAATTCGTTCTGCACTTCGGTCCGCTCGGCCGCATCCTGCCAGGCCACAAACCGGTCTTCGAGCGTGGCCACCATCTGGTTCTCGGTATCATTCAGCGTATCTTCGGCCTTGCGCTGATCAGCCTTGGCGCCGCGCACCCCGTACCAGTGCTGGCCGCCGGTAAATAGCGGATAGGAAATGGCCGTGCCCACCGACCATTGATCGTTTTTAGGAATCAGGCTGTCGTCGTCCGAACGGCCGATGGACCCGTTCACGGACCAGGTGGGATAAAAATCGCTTTTGGCGATGCGCACGCCTTCCTTGGCCGCGCGTACCTGGATTGCGGCACCCCGATAATCCGGTGTCTGAAGGGCCAGCGCGTTAAAGTCGGGCGCTTCCGGCAGGTTGGCAAAATCCCAGTTCCCGGTGACGGTCAGGATGGTGATTTCATGGCGGCCAAGTGTCGCGGCCATCTGCTGTTGGGCGGTCTTCAAACCGCGGTGTGACTGGGTCATGTCAAACAGGGCCTGTTGGTAGAAGGCCTTGTTGCGCAGGAAGGAACCCTTGTTTTCGCGGCCGGCTTCAAATCGCATTTCCACCAGGTTGACATTTTCCTTGCGGCGTGCGGCGATGACCTCGGCGAGCTGCACGAAATCCTGGGCATACAGCAACCGGGCAAACGACTGCCTTAACGTGGCGCTGAGCGCGGCCTTGGTTGTCTGGAGATTGATTTCAGCGAGCGTCAGCATGGCCTGACTGCGCCGCAAGGTCGCCACATCGCCGAATCCGGCAAACAGGCTCTGGTAGGCGGATAAACTTGCCCGGTAGGAGGTGGAATCCTGGTAGCCCGTATCCAGTTCGGTATTGGACTGGCCGATGGACCCGTCAGCCGAAATCTGTGGCAGGAACGGACCATAATTGCCCATGACGTCGGCTTGGGCCTTTTCCACCGCCATGCTGGAGGCCTGTAACTGAGGATTGTTACGGATCAATTCGTTGACGCAATCGTCCCAGGTTGCCGGCGGCTCCGCCGCCTGGGCGGTAATACTCAGCAGTCCGATAATCAGCAAGCATCCAAAACAACCGGTAAAATTACCTAAGGCAACATGATTCAAGGTGGAACGATCCTCCGATGCGTGAGAACATAAACCTTCTGACCGGCAAAGGCTGGTCGAAGACTACATGCATATACAGTAACCGGCCGGTGCTGTTCGGTTACAAAAAACCCCGTAATCCGGAATGGGATCAATCGGCCGGCATAATGGTCATATCCGGCTTGATCTTGCCATCGAGGACTTCGCAGTAGCTGATCTTTTCCTTGACGGAAGTGACTTTGATTTTACCGGCCTGTTTCATCTCGGTATCCAACACTTCGCCGGTGTCTTTATCGGTCAGCGTTTCCACAGCACCTACCGCAAAGACCTGGCCGATGCTTACACCTTCCCGACTACCGCGGTTGATCGTGACCTTGTCGCCACCCTTGATAACCGTGCCTTCCCAGGGGATTTTCTCGAGTTGTTTCTCCAGGAACTGCACGCCCTGGCCGACAGCGTCTTCCGTGGCTTTGCCGACGTTATCCTTCTTAAATCCGGCCACGTCGCCGCCGAAGCTGGAGCCGCTGTAACCGAGATTCAGGCCTTTACGGCCGGCCTTGCCGACCACCTTGGTCTGAGCCTTGACCTGCCCGGTCGTGGAGTCAATTATATAAATGGTGGCGTTGACTTCCGCTTTATCGCCACTGCCGCCGACCCGGAAACCCATGACGTTAATGCCGGCGCCGCCACCGGTTGTGCTGTTCTGGACATGGGTGATGGCGCCTTTCACCAGCAGTTGGGCCGGGGTCATCTGGCCGGTCTTGGGCGCTTTTTTACCACCGGCCATACGGCCGCTGGTGGCCAGGTCCTGCTCAAGCATGGCTTCGCCGCGCATATCTTTTTCGCCCAGCACGATGAACTTGCCGGATTCCTGCAGGGCGGCAGTCATAATTTCGCCGAAGGCGTTGCCGATATCCCACTGGCCCGACCAGCCGGCTTTGTTTTCAAACTTTGACACGGAAATACTGTAGCGCAGGTTGCCACTGCCGGCAGAGGCCACACTCCCGGCCATGCTTAATCCCAAGCCCAACACGATCGCCATTCCCAGACGCATCCGTTTCATGGTTGCCCTCCTTGTTTTTTGCCGCCGATGGCGGCAATGGTTAATATTTTGTATAAAGCAAATCAGTCCTAGTGTCAATTCAAAACCTGAAACTTGTGGGCGAGGTGGGGGACATCGTGACCCCCTTGACCGGCGGTCCGGAGTACCAGCCGGCGCTGGAATAGGGGGGGGGCGTGGCTGACGGCCGTCCGAAATTAGTATGGCCTTAGCCCTGAATTAACCGCCGGTGGCGGAGCGCTTCCAATTCCTGTCGGAGCGGTCGCCAGTAAGCCGCGTCCCGGGCGCGCTCCGCAAATTCTTCCTCCTGCAGTGCTTTCGTTAGGTTGTCTTCCTGTCCCTGTCGTGCCATCTGCAACAGGGTGCGCTTGCGGGACGCTTGCGCGGCCTGACGCGGATAGTCGGCGGCCAAGGTAACGAGCCGCTCCGGCGTTCGGGATTCCAACAGCCAGAAACGAATGCGTCCCGGGGAAGGCGCATGCTGGAATTGCTGATAATGGGCCTCAACCAGACGGCGGATCATGGGCCAATCCTTGTCGCGTTGTGTCTTCTTGGCGGTCACCAGGTCGTTCGGTGCCAGGAGGTCGTGCCGTTCGCCGTCCGTGGTTACGATGGTTGTCCGCCGCCGCCAGAGCGTTTCGAATGGCGCCACGCCGCGCAGGATTGCCATGATGTCCAAGCGGAGTCCGTCCGTTTCGGCCAGATGACAGCGGAAGTGAACGGCGTGCCCTTTGCGGAGCCACTGCCTTGACAAGGGCGGCACGGCGATGGGTTCCGCTCGTAATTGTCGCAAGGCCCCGCGCAGGCGGCGCAGGTTTGTTGGCGACAGGGAGATGACGATATCCGTGTCCCGGCTAAATTCGGCCGCGCCGTAGAACACGCAGGCTTGTCCGCCCATGAGCAGAAATCTCACCCGGCAGGTACGCAGTATTGAAAGGACTTTGCGAATCGGGTTCGGGGTCAAGCGATCCTCCGGCTTCCCTGTAGAACGCCCACAATCGGTCCGTGACGGCCCAGCGCTGTTGCGGGGTCATGGCGGCCCATTCCAGCCATTCGTCCGACTCGTGCGGCGGTTCATGTTTTCTTGGCATGGCAGTAGCATCGCATATCCTGGCCGCAATTCAAGTTCAATGTGATGGGATGATGGGACTTGATTCCCGGCTTTCTTTCCGTTAGCTTGAGCCGAGTTTGACCCTGCGACGCGCCACGGAAAAATGTGGCTTGCCCATTCGACTCAGTTCAGGGTCCCGAGCCTGTCGAGGGGCTCAGGGTAAACGGAGGCCAAGCATGTATCCGCCCGTATCATCATCAGTTAAATTTCCGGAGATCGAACGCGAAATCCTGGCGCACTGGAAACAGAGCCGGATCTTTGAGCAATCCCTGCAGGGGGCTCAGCGCGAAATGGTGTTCTACGACGGCCCGCCGTTTCCTACCGGGGCGCCGCATTTCGGCACGATTTTCGTTTCCATCCTGAAGGATGCCCTGGCGCGTTATTTCACCATGGCGGGTTATTCCGTGCCGCGCCGGTGGGGTTGGGATTGCCACGGACTGCCGATTGAGAATGCCGTTGAGAAAAAGCTGGGGATCAGCGATAAAACGCAAATCGATAAACAGCTGGGTGTGGCGGCCTTCAACGATGAATGCCGCAAGCTCGTGGCTGACTGCAATGTCGCCTGGGAAAGCTACATCAATAAAATCGGCCGCTGGGTGGATTACGCGCATGCCTACCGGACGTTAGACTTGCCCTACATGGAATCCGTCCTGTGGGTCTTCAAGCAGTGCTACGACAAAGGCTTGATCTACAAGGATTACCGGGTCACGCCCTATTGCTATCATTGCGAAACCTCGCTGTCCTTTTCCGATATCCGCGAATCCGATTCCACCCGGCCACGCCAGGACCCGGAAGTCATCGTGCGCTTCCGTGCGTTGGATGAGGTGGCCGGCAAACCGACCTGGTACCTGGCCTGGACTACGACGCCATGGACGCTGACTTCCAACCTGGTACTGGCGGTGGGCGCGGACTTTTCCTATGCCGCGGTGGAGCACGAGGGCGCCGTGTATATCATGGCCGAGGCGCTGGTCCCCAAGTGGGCCAAGCTCTTTGGCGGCAAGCCGCGCATTGTAAAAACTTTTGTTGGAAGCGAGCTGGTCGCGCGCCGCTACGAGCCGATTTTTCCGTATTACCGCGACTTGGCAACAGAGGGATATTTCCGCATCCTGGCGGCCGATTTCGTTACGTTAGATGACGGGGTGGGGGTGGTCCACTGCGCGCCGGCTTTCGGCGAGGATGACTACTGGCTCTGTAAACGCAACGGTTTGGGCGTGCGCAATCCCGTGGATAGCAAGGGTTGTTTTACGGGGAAAATTCCTGAATTTGCCGGGCAGAATGTGCACGAGGCCAACAAGGGCGTGATCCGCGCTCTCAAGGCCAACGGCGCGTTGATGCATCACAGCACGATCGAGCATAACTATCCGCATTGCTGGCGCTGTCGCACGCCGCTAATTTATCGCGCGATGGACGCCTGGTATTTCGCCGTTGACAAAATCAAGGACCGGCTCCTCAAGCACAACGAAGAAATAAACTGGGTGCCGGAGCATGTCAAGCACGGCCGGTTCGGCAAGTGGCTGGAAGGTGCCCGCGACTGGAACATCTCGCGCTCGCGCTACTGGGGGACGCCCATCCCGGTATGGGAATGTGCAACCATCGGCTGTGGTCAACGCCGCGTGCTGGGGTCACTGGCGGAAATCAGGGACGCGGCCGGTGCCGCCGACGCGGCCGGGCGCGATCTCAAGGACCTGCACAAGGAATTCCTGGACGAAGTCGTTCTGAAATGTCCGGCGTGCGGCAACCCGATGCGGCGCGTTCCGGAGGTGCTGGACTGCTGGTTCGAGTCGGGGGCGATGCCGTTTGGCCAGTGCCATTATCCTTTTGAAAACAAGGACTGGTTCGAGCGCCATTTCCCGGCGGACTTTATCGTGGAGTATCCCGGCCAGATTCGCGGCTGGTTCTATTACCTGCACGTGCTGGCGGTGGCGCTCCTGGACCGTGCCGCGTTCAAGAACTGCCTGGTGCACGGGACGCTGTTGGCGGAGGACGGCGGCAAAATTTCCAAGTCGAAAAAGAATTTCACGGACCCCATGGAACTCATTGACCGCTACGGCGCGGATGCCCTGCGTCTTTACCTGCTGGGTTCGTCGGCAGTGGTCATGGAGGATTTGAATTTTAAGAATGCCGGCGTCCACGACCAGATCAAGCAAGTGCTCCTGCCGCTCTGGAACGCTTTTTCGTTTTTTGTCACCTATGCCAATGTGGACCAGTATGCCGGCGATCCCGCGCGGCGGCCGGAATCCACGCATGCGCTCGACCAGTGGATCCTGGCCAAGCTCTACCGTGCGGAGCAGGAAGTCGCCCAGGCCTTCAAGACCTTTTATCTCAACCGCAGTCTGACACCGGTGACGGCGTTCATCGAGGACCTGACCAACTGGTACATCCGCCAGTCGCGTGCCCGGTTCTGGGGCGGCGGACTTTCGACCGACAAGCGGCAGGCCTATGACACGCTGTATTATGCGCTTGTGACCCTGCTGAAAATGCTGGCGCCTTCGGCGCCATTCGTGGCCGATTACCTCTACCGCCAGTTGACGGGCGAAGACTCCGTACATCTGGCGGCCTGGCCGGACGTGCCGGCGAAATACCGCAACGATGCGTTGATCGAGGAAACCGGCGTGGCACAGACGATCGTCTCGCTGGGACTGGCCCTGCGGCAGAAGGCCGGACTCCGCGTTCGCCAGCCTTTGCCCGGCATCCAGGTGGCCTTGCCCAGCTCCGTGGACTCCGGTGTAGTGGCCAGGCAGATGGACATTATCCGTAACGAATTGAACGTGAAGACCGTGACCCTCCTGGATGATCCCGGCGCGGTGGCGACCTTGCGGGCCACGCCCAATGCGCGCGTGCTGGGTCCGAAGTGGGGCCGCGCGGTGCAGGCCATCATCAAGGCTGCCAAGGCGGGCCAGGTGCGGGAAGAGGGGGAAAAGATTGTTGTGTTCGAAGGACCGCAAGAATGGACCGTTGACCGGCAGGATATTGACCTCAGCTACCAGGGCAAGGACGGTATGGATGTGCTTGGCGACAAGGGCATTTTGCTGGCCCTGGATAAGACCCTGACGCCCGCCCTGCGCGAAGAAGGCATTGCCAACGAGCTGAACCGGATTATCCAGGACCTGCGCAAGACAGCAGGGTATGCCGTGAGCGACCGGATCGAGTTGACCATCGAGGGTGAACTGGGTTCCGCCTGGCGCGGGCATCTTCTGCAACTGGCATTGGCCGAGGCGGTTGATCTCAGCGAAGCGCAAGCCGATGCCACCACCCGTGAAACGATAGAAGGCCGCGCCTTCCGCGTTTCCATTCGGAAAATTCAGCCGTGAAAAGGCACGTGATGCACAATTGCAGGGCGGATTGGGAAGAAACAGGAGATTAAATGTATGGCGCTCATGCATTGCCAGTTTTTTTCGGAGAAGCTTGGCCTTTCGATGGCCATGAATGTGATCGTTCCGCAGGCCACATGCTCAGGGCAAATCGGCATTGCCTCGCCCGAGCGGAAAAAACGCTACCCGGCCCTCTATCTGCTCCACGGGTTGTCGGATGATCACTCGATCTGGTGCCGGCGCACAAGCATCGAGCGTTATGCCGCCACCTGCAACCTGGTCATCGTCATGCCCGAGGTTCATCGGAGTTGGTACGCCGACATGGCTGGCGGCGGAAAATACTGGACTTTCATCAGTGAAGAACTGCCGGCCCTTGCCGAGCAGTTTTTCCCCATATCGCCGCGCCGCGATGATCGCTTTGTCGCCGGCCTCTCCATGGGGGGTTATGGGGCGTTCAAACTGGCGCTATGGCGGCCGGACAAATTCAGCGCAGCGGCCAGCCTGTCCGGGGCGCTCGACATATCCAGCTGCGTTCTGGATCAAGCCGCACAGGGAAACGCGGAGCTTTCGCGCATCTTCGGCCAACCCGATACTATTTCCGGCTCCGACAGTGATCTTTTTGCACTTGTTCACAAGGCCAAAGCCGGAGATCACCCGCTCCCGAAGCTTTTCCAATGGTGCGGAACGGAAGACGCTTTGTACAAGGCCAACTGCGCATTCCGGGACCACATCAGGCCCCTGGGATTCGACTATCAATACCACGAAAGCTCCGGTACGCATGACTGGTCCTGCTGGGACAGGGAAATTCAGCGTGTTCTCAAGTGGCTTCCGCAAGCTTCCGTTTAACTCTTCAGGGGTCGAGGCTCCGTAGTCATGCGGGCATGGGAAGGATCGGGCAGCTATACGTTGAAGGCCAAAGTTGAGCGCGCCGCCTTGGAAGGTTTTACCAATTCTTTGTGCTGGAGGCGGTACACCGACGGTGGTATGCCGATCTCCGACTTGAATAATTTACTGAAATAGAATGGGTCCGGCCAGCCGACCTTGTCACCGATTTCCGCTATGGTCAGATCGCTCTCCTGCAGCAACAGCAGTGCTTCGCGCAGACGGCGGCGTTTGACGTACTCTATCGGGGTTGTCCCGGTCTGGCTTTTGAACATCCGAAAGAAATGCGTCCGCGAGACCCCGCTCAGTTTCAAGAGCTCGAGCAAATCGGGCCGGGCCGTAAAATTATCGTTTAGATGCTCGATTATTGGCAGTAACCGCCGCATGGAAAACATCCCGGGTTTTGGCGTGGACACGGTCAGAATGGTTTCAAGCATGGCGTAGCCGATGCGTTGCCTTGAGACGTTTCTTTGGAGGTCGGTGCGCCCGGGGGAATCTTCCGCCAGCGTGAGCAGTTCTTCAAGCAGCTTGTGCAGTATCCCGCTCGTTAATTTATCCAGACGCGACGGAATGTCGAAAAAACTCAGGAAATCCATTCCGCCCCTGATTTCAAACAAGAATCCGGCGGCGATAAAGTCCACTCCGCCCGGCGAGAGCGACCTGCCGTGGCGGCGGCAGTTAGCCGGCAAGATGCAGATATCGCCGGCCCGGAGCAATAGCGGGGGTTTGCCTCGGTCGGCGAAGCCGATCTCAGCCTTGCCGTTAGTAAATCCGGCGATTACCGTATAGGGATAGCTGAACAACGGCGGGAAGGTGGTAATGATATAATGAAAGCGCCTGCAGAAATGATAACGCAAGCGCAGGTCATCCGGGAAGATTTCGTAATCACTTTTCATAACGGATGGTACTATAATACATGGAACAACTATTTTCAACCATTCCCATCAGTGGTGGATATGCTATCGTTTTTAAAAAAGGAAAGGAATTTAAAAATAAGTGCGCCAGAAAGTGAAGTGGCTGCTGGCGGGAGCCGGCGACATAAATAAAGCCTGGGATAAGAAATTCGACCAGATAGCGGAGAAATATCATGGAAAAGTATGATGATGCCAGGAAAAGACTCGAAGCACAGTATCTGGACGTCAAGTACGATCCGGCGTCCGGCCTCTCAAAAGAGCAGCTTGTCGCGGAGCTTGAACGGCATCGCGCCGAAAATCCGGAGGAGCCACGGATAATGACGCGGGCATGGCTCTTCCGCCTGCTGTGCTCAAAAGCTCGTATTGCCGTCGAACCCGATGACTACTTCGCCGACAAGCTGGAACATCACAATCTGATGCTGACGCTGCGCACGGAATGGAAGAGAGCGGAAGAGCAGAAGGAGTTCAAAAACGATCCGCCCTCCATTCCGGGGGTCTGGGGTGCCCAAATGGATACCGGCCATACCTGCCCGGACTGGAGAAATCTACTAAAATACGGGTTCCCTGGTTTGCGCGACCGTGCGGCAGCTCGCTCCGGTGTTTTCTATCAGGCGGTAGCCATGGTTTACGATGGCGCCATTATCCTGAGCAAGCGGTTTGCGGCGGCATTGCCCAACGTGGCGATTGCCACCGCGGCGATGGCCGCTTTGGCGGAACGTCCGCCGCAGACCTTCCATGAGGCATTGCAACTGGCCTATCTCTATCATGAGCTCCAGGAGATGGAGGATGGTTATTCGGTCCGCACCCTTGGCCGGTTTGACCAGCTCTACTATGGCTTCTATGCCAATGACCTGAAGGCCGGACGCCTCACCCGCGACGGAGCCAAGGAATTGATCAAGTATTTTTGGGTCAGGTTCTATGCCAAGACCCAGGGAAAGCTCAATGGCAAGCCCTTCCTCTTCGGACCCGATGTCAACGAACTGTCATATCTCGCCTTCGAAGTCTACAAGGAGATTCAGAACGTCGAGCTCAAGTTCCACGTCCGGCTTGCGGAACGCACGCCGCAGGACTTCCTCGAAAAGGTGGCCGAGTGTATCCAGGCCGGCAGTACCAGCATCCAGACGTTCAACGACGACAAGCAGGTTGAAATGCTGCGCCTGAACGGCAGGAGCCGGGAGGACGCAAGCGACTATATTATCATCGGCTGCTGTGAACCGGCCGTAATGGGCAAGGAGATGAACTGCTCCGGGGCGGCGGGGATAAACCTCGCAAAGGTCGTCGAACTGGTTCTTGCCTCTGGGGACTATGCCACTTTCGACGAACTGATGGAGGCCTACATCAAGACTCTGGATGCGCAGTTTGCCATTAGCGCGGACAAGACTAGAAGAGAAGAGCGCCTGTGGCCGAAAGTCAATCCATCGCCGCTTCTTTCAGGCACAATGGATTCATGCCTTGAAAAGGGTCGGGACGTCTCCCAGGCCGGGGCCAAATACAACATAACTGGCTACACTGCCTATGGCATCGCGAACGCGGCTGACTCCCTTGCGGTCATCAAACAGCTCGTCTATGATGAGCGACGCTGTACCCTCGCCGAACTTAGAGCCGCCCTGGCGGCCAACTGGAAGGGCTACGAAGAACTGCGCCTTACCGCGCAAAATCGCGTCCCGAAATGGGGGAACAACGATGACCGGGTCGACAGCATCGCCGTCAGGATTACAGACTTCCTCGGGCCGCGGATTAATCGTGAGCCCAACGCGCGCGGCGGCGTTTTCCACGCGGCACTCTATGCCATCATTGATTCCGCCAGGAATTTCGGGCAGCTGACCGGGGCGCTGCCGGACGGGCGCCTGGCAGGTGAGCACCTGACCATGAATACCAGCGCGAGCACCGGACGGGACAAAAAAGGGGTGACTTCGCTGATCAACTCTGTAACGAAGGTCAACCTGTCCCTCTTCCCCATGGGAACAACGCTGGACATAATGCTGCATCCCAGCGCGGTGCGGGGCCGTGAGGGCATTGAAACTATTTGCTCGATCGTGCGGAGCCATTTTGCGCAAGGCGGCATGGCTATCCAGTTCAACATCTTCGACGCCGCAGCGCTGCGGGATGCCCAGCGGCATCCCGAGAAATATGCCAACCTTCAAGTGCGAGTTAGCGGCTGGAACGTACGGTTTGTTGACCTCGCGCCGGCGGAACAAGAGATATTCATAGTCAAGGCGGAGAATGCTAATGAAGGGACGTCTGCTCGACATAAAGCGCCTGACTGTGCATGACGGCCCCGGAATCCGCACGACCATTTTTTTGAAGGGGTGTCCGTTGTGCTGCCGTTGGTGCCATAATCCGGAGAGCGTTTCGCCCAAGCCGGAAATCGGTTTCCTGAAGAAGAAATGTATCGGCTGTGGCAAATGTGCCAAGGTCTGTCCGGTCGGAGCGCATGTCTTCCACGACGGAATTCATGTTTTCAACCACGCGCTTTGCACGGCTTGCGGCAAATGCGTTGACGCCTGTGTGCCCGGCGCCCTGGAGTATTACGGACGGGAAATAACCGTCAAAGCGGCAATTGCGGCGGTTCTGGAGGACAAGACCTTCTACGCCAAGTCCGGCGGCGGTTGCACCATTTCCGGCGGCGAACCGTTGTTACAGGCGGAATTTTGCGCGGCGGTATTCCAACGATTGCGGGAAAATAACGTCCATTGCGCCATCGACACCTCCGGAGCGGTGCCGTGGGAAAATTTTGAAGCCGTGCTGCCGTATGCCGATCTGTTTCTTTACGATCTCAAACATATTGAAGACCGGGTTCACCGGCAGTATACCGGCGTTTCCAATCAACGGATTCTGGAAAATCTGCGCAAACTTTCGTCATGCGGTGTTCTGATCGAAATACGAATGCCATTGATTCCGGGAATTAATAATGCAACTGCTGATCTGAAGGCCGCCGGTGAGTTTTTGTGCCGGCTTGCCAATATCAGCGTGGTGCGGCTCTTGCCGTATCATGCGCTGTCAGGTTCCAAATATGAAGCGGTTGGACGGCCGTATACTATGCCGGATGTGCCGGCCCCGGATACAGTCGCAATGGCAAATGCCGCTGAAATATTGCGGCAATCGGGGCTTAAGACGGTGATGAGCCAATGATGACTCCTGAAACTTGCACGAAACGAGGGCGTGGATGCCTGCGGTGCGGCTCTTACAAGGTTTAATTCAATCTGCAATTAGTTGCCGGTTCGGCTGTTCAACCGGGTTTGGATGGCGCGATACATGCGCACCAGCGTTTCCCGGTCTTCGTCTTTCTTCAAGATGGAAACTCCGCGATGGAAAATAGCATTGGCTCGTTGCGGATCGTGAAGATTAACAACAGCAATATCAATCATCTCGACGTATGGTTGCACTTCCTGGGGGTATTCTTCGGCAATCTTTTCGAATCCGGCCATGGCCTCTTCATAGAGCCCGCGCGTGCGTTTGGACTGGGGAATACTGTAGGCCGGTTGCGGACGGTCATAGTGTTCGCTTGGCCAGAACAGATTGCCGGTCGGTTCTGCGAAGAGCTCGGCTAACGGGAAGGCAACGATGACGGCCCCTAATATGATTGGGGCGAACCCAATGACGAGCAAGCCAAGATTGCCTTGATGCAGGAGATAAAATCCGGCTACAAATAATAAAATGGCCAAAATAACCCGCTTGAGAAGACGGATGAACAGACCACCGTACCGGTCAATTGATTTTTGACGATGTTTCATTTCCCAAGGCGGCGTTAAGCCGTAATCAAATTGTTCTTCCTACCGGCTGTTGTAATAGCAGTGCGAATTTCGTTTGAAAAAGACAGCGGCGATTCCGGCTCATCTGCGTCGTTGCCGCACTCGCGCATACACGAGTATAGCGCTTCGCGCGCCGCCGGCACATCTGAACCAGACTTGCCTTGTTTTTTCAAATCCCGCTACGCGGGAAACGAAATTCGCCCTGCGATGCATGCCGCCCAATCTGCTACGTTAAAGGGGCATGAAGACACAAAGTTTATTATTTTGAATACGTTTTTTTGATGCAGATCCGGCCTTTGTGTGCTTCCATGAGAAGGCTTGTCAAGAAGCGACTGACGTGGCAGGCGCTGGGCTCCGATCCTGAGGCATGTTATGCTTCCATTCGCACTCTATAATGGGTCATTAATTCAGACCCGGTGC
>VSJD01000124.1 GCA_008636095.1 Kiritimatiellota bacterium
TCGCCTTCCTCCCTCCAATCGGTTACCCTTTCAGAGTTGGCTTTGGGTGGTAGTTATTTCATGTTTCCATGAATGGTCCTCCTACAAGGGACTTTCACCCTATTAACAACGCGCCCATGCTGGGCGCACACAATCTCCTGCAGGCGACGTCCAAGAGGCCGCGCCTGAGGAGTAGCGGACGATCACTTCTCGGCCTTGTTCAAATCCTGCTCGATATTGCGGGTAAAATCCTGGGTTAGGTAATCGAAGGTCATGGGGAGCGACAGCTCCAGCCGCGAAATGAACTGCACTCCGATGCGTCCCTGGCGGGGACGGCATTCAAGCACATGCCCGCCACGGGTGAAATCGGTGGATAGAAAATGCAAATGCAGACCAGGCACATTGACCGAGCCCATAAATGACGGCGTAAAGAAACCGGCAAGCGTCCCGGCCACGTTCTGAAACTCGAACACCGGCTGGTCTTTGGCCACATCCGCCAGCGGCCGATAATTTTCCTGCTTGGGCACGGAGCGCGTTTTCACATAGGCAAAGACACTCTCCATACGGATGGCATAAAAAAGGTTGGGTGAGGGCAGGAGCCGCTGGACCAGGTCCAAAAACGCCGGGTAATTCATTTCCTGCGCCACGTCCTCGTGGCTGATTGGCCGGTAAAACGTGACGCAGGCAAACGGCGTTAGACATGCATCATCAACGACCGCCACGCGGCCTTCTGAGTTCACCTGGTACACGGTGCCATCGAGCATGATCATTTCGCCGTCCAGGTTGTCAAACGTGCCCAGGCCGAAATCACCGTGCCGCTTGATTTCCCGCAAGGGCACTTTTTCCTCGTAAAGCCCTTCCACCAACGCATTGACCGGCGCACACATGTAAAGCGAACTTTGGATCGGTGATGATTTGGGTTGTGATTCCATGCTATTTCCTTTTTAAAATCTTCCATTCGACATTGGGCGTTCGAAGTTGGATGTTCGACGTTTGCTTATTCAGTGTCCGTCGTCTGTCGTCTGTCCTCCGGTCCTCAACGCTCCCGATAATGAAAGGCCGTCGTCAAAGCATCCACCACTACCAGGGTGGTGTGCAAGTAAAACGCCTGGTTGACGTAATCGCCGTAATAGCCCCGGTACTGTTCATAATCACCCCATTTGCCGTCCGGCCGCTGGCTTTTCAGCAGGTAAAGGAGCGACTCCGGATATACCGGCAGGTCGGTGAAATGCAAGTAGCGCAGACAAGAGGTCAGTTCGGCCATAATGTCGGCATCGTCCAAGCCGATGCCATACGCGGTTAAGTCGGCTAACAGGGGACGTAAATAAGCCTTGTCCGGCTCCGAAAAAAAGTCGGCATCCAGTTTCTCACCAAATTCATACGGCACAAAGATTTCATGGGTCAGGTTGTACATTTCCATTTTGTTTTGCTTGAACCAGGCAGGCGTGTGGCGGGAGGAAATTACCCCGGTTTGGTAGGCGGCTTGCAGGGGAAAGGGCTCTTCCAATCCAAAATGCCGGTAGTAAAGATGGAAGGCCATGCGCTGATCGGATCCGCGATATTGCATATGGTCATTAAGCCGCGGCAGAACCTTGAGGATTTCCTGGCGATAAAGCTTGGTATCCAGTCCGAAGCGGTCCATCAGGAATGCCACGCGCAGATAGGAAGTGGAGTCTTCCTTGAATTGCTGATCCGTAACGCGCAGCATATCGTGGTATCCCGGTGTGGCCGTAACGGCTGTAATACTGCGGATACGCTCCAGCAGGGCTTTCTTATCATCAGCTGTGGCAATGTCATAAAGCCGCAGGTAGATATCCAGCAGTTCGGCCAGCTTCTTCTTGCCCTTGATGCCGCGGGTGCGCAGGTCGGTCGGATTGACCTCCAGGGTGTCCAGCCAGCTTCGTGTCCGGACGAGCGCTTCCCGGTACTGCTCCTGGTGGCCGTCGAGGAAACTAACAATCGTCTTGGTTGAGCCGGCTGCCTTCGAGGGGCATCCGTTGGCAATGGAGGCCCTGTTTGACGAAAGCAGAGCCGTCGCATCGGTTTTGTTCGTTATTGATTCAGCCGTAACGTATGCCCTGAAAAACGAATACAGGAGCCAAACCGTGATTGTTGTAAGGAGTCGGCTAATCCTCATTGGCTTGCCTTTACATAACCTGATTTTTTTCAAAGGTAGGGACGCTTCTTGCTACTCTGCGAAGTCAGCGAAGGCTTCCTTCGCTACGAAGCACGAGCCGAAGAGTCCGTGGACTGGTCGAAGACCCCCGTCCCTACCATAGTTCGTAAACTTGAAATCAATATTATACAAGTATTTTAGAGCGTCATGCGCCAGCATAAAAATGCATCCCGCTTAGTCAACGGCATTCTTGGAATGCCTCAAGCATCGCCAGGATGTTGGCGGACGGAACGTCGGGCTGGATGTTGTGAACCTGGGTAAATACAAATCCGCCGCCGGGCGCAAAATCGGCCATGCGCCGACACACTTCCTCGCGGACCTGCGCGGGCGTCCCGCGGGAAAGGATTGCCTGTGTGTCACAGCCGCCGCCCCAGAATACCAGGTCGCGCCCAAATTCAGCCTTAAGCCGCTGCGAATCCATGCCGGCGGCGGAAACCTGCACGGGATTAAGGGCATCCACCCCCGCCTCGATGAGTGCCGGGATGAAGGCGCTCACCGCGCCGCAGGAATGGAACAGGATAAACGCCCCGCTCTTGCGCTTAATGAACTGGAACAGCCGTTTCTGGTAAGGCCAGATCATTTTGCGGTAGGTGTCCGGCGAGAGCATTGGCCCCTGTTGGGTGCCGAGGTCATCGTTCACGAGCACCACCTGGACCGCATTCCCGACCTGGTCGAAATACCGGTTACAGCGGCGGATATAGGCCTCGCACAATCGCTCCAGGAGCGCATGCGCCAGCGCGGGATTGTCCAGGAGATCCATCATAAAGACCTCGTAACCACGCAAAAACTGGCCAGCCGCCAGCAGATGCAACTGCAGGTTCGCAACCACAGCCCATTCCGTATCCTCGAACAGCCGGCGAGCGCGTAACGCGATGCTTTCCAGCGATTCGTCGGCAAATCCCGGCCAGTCGTAGGCTTCAATATCCGCCTGGAAGGCATTGAGGTCAGCGGGGGTTGTAACATGCGCCAGAGGGAAACAGGTCGGCTCAAAATAGAAGCCGCCTTCCGGCATGCGGGCGATGACGGACCCGTCCGGATCTTTCACGACCAAGTCGCCGTTGGCTTCTCGTTGCGGGCACCATTTCTCCGGAATCTGGCAAGGGGACCCGTCCGAAAGATTAAACGGTTTCCAGCGCCGGGGCTCGATGATCAGGGGGACGGTATCGCATTGAATAACGCGACGCAGATCGTCTTCCACTTTGGCAATCTGCTGATACACATCAAAGATTTGTGTTTCACCCGGCGGCAGATCCAAGGCCTGACGCAACCGGTTATAGGCGATGCCCGTGATCCCGGAAGATTCCGTCCCGCCAAGGTCCAGAGGCACGATGTCCGGCGCCTGGTGTCGCAAGGTTTTCACCACGCGCTCTCGCGAAGTCATGGCCGTCACGTCTCTGCTCCTTCCAAAAGAATGCCCGTTTTGTCCCGAAACGGCTTATGAATCGTTGCTTGTCCTTTTTCTGAAACAATGAAATTAATCTCGTTATTATGGGAATTCTTACTAATCTTGTCAATTAATAGAACACCCCACGCAAAAGCCATTGCGCGAACGGGGTGGCGCTCCTACAACTGCAATCTTCCTATGACCTGAACTTGCAGGCGCCTTGCGCCATTAGACCTATTGTTTTTGGGATTGTGTAATTGACTCAATATTAAGGCCAATATTAATAGTGCAGAACGATAAATTGTCATCCATTATCTTCTTGCGCCGGGGTAATAACGGGATAACGTAGCGCTTTATTCGTCGACCGGAGCATTCATTAAATGGCCTTATAGATGAAACGATATAACAGGATGGCACCATGAACAGGAGTTCGCCTGAAGTTAGGGATTGGGAAAACCCGCAAATCCTGCATCGCAACCGCACGAGCGCCCACGCCACGCTTATTCCCTTTGCCGATGAATCTTCCGCCTGCAAGGGTGATCGGGAGGCGTCGAGTATTTTCCATCTGCTGAACGGTTCCTGGCGATTTTTCTACGGGGCAACGCCGTGGACCGCGCCGGAAGGTTTTTTTGAGGATACCTTTGACGACCGTTCCTGGGCCTCGCTCCCGGTGCCCGGCATCTGGCAAATGCAAGGCTATGACCAACCGCAATACACCAACTCGGCGTTCCCCTTCCCCATGGATCCGCCTTGCGTGCCCGACGATAACCCCATCGGGCTCTATCGCCGGACATTCGAAATCCCGAACGCCTGGCGAGATCGGCCGATTCTTCTGACGTTTGAAGGCGTGGCGTCCGCGTTTTATGTATGGGTCAATGGCCAAAGCGTGGGGTTCAGCAAGGGTAGTCACATGCCGGCCGAATTCAATATCACGCCGCAGATCCGGCCGGGCAGGAATCAATTGACCGTGCAAGTATTCAAATGGTCGGATGCCAGCTACCTGGAGGACCAGGACATGTGGCGCCTGAACGGCATCTTCCGGGATGTCTATCTTGCCGCTGTACCTGTTGTGCATTTGCGGGATATCCGCGTGCGGACCGTGCTGGACAAGGAATATACGGATGCCCGCCTGGAGGTAACGGCCGGGCTGATAAATTACAGTCCGGCCATTCAAACCGGTTTTCACCTTGGCCTAAAACTGCTGGATCCCGCCGGGGTTGTGGTGCTGGAGAAAAACGAGGCCACCGGGCTCGCGTTGGCGGGCCATGCGGAACGATCGTGGGCTCTTGCGGAACAGGTGAGCGCGCCCGCGAAGTGGACGGCGGAAACACCGGCGCTTTATACACTCGTGTGCACGCTGACTGCCCCGGACGGCAGTGTGGCGGAGGTGGCAACGGTGCGGGTCGGCTTCCGCCAGGTGGAAATCCGCAAACGTCAACTGTTGATTAACGGTATACCGGTCAAACTGAAGGGCGTCAACCGCCACGAGTTCGATCCGGATACGGGTTATGCCGTTTCACTGGAATCCATGGTTCGCGACATCGTGCTGATGAAACAGCATAATATCAACACCGTGCGGACGTCGCATTATCCCAATGATCCACGCTGGTATGACCTTTGTGACCACTACGGGCTCTATGTGATTGACGAAGCTGACCAGGAAGCCCATGGGTTTGGTTACGAGGCGCCAACCATTCCGTCGCGTCAGCCCGACTGGCAAGCGGCGTTTGTGGACCGGGCTATCCGTATGGTGGAGCGGGATAAAAATCATCCGTCGGTCATTATCTGGTCGCTTGGCAATGAAACCGGGTACGGGCCCAATCACGATGCCATGGCGGCCTGGATCCGCGCCGCCGATCCCACCCGGCCCATTCACTACGAACGGGCGGGCGCGGCGCCGGTGGTTGACATCGTGAGCATCATGTACCCGGAGGTTCCCAAACTGGCGGAGGAAGGCGCCAAGGACGATCCGCGTCCGTTTTTCATGTGCGAATATGCGCACGCCATGGGCAACGGCCCCGGCAATCTCAAGGAATACTGGGATACGATTTATGCGCACGACCGCCTGCTGGGCGGCTGTGTCTGGGAATGGGCCGACCACGGCATACGGCAACGGACAGCCGACGGTACGTCCTGGTTTGCCTACGGCGGCGATTTTGAGGATGATCCCAACGATGGCAACTTCTGTGCCGACGGACTCGTGTCGCCGGATCGCGTCCCCCACCCTTGCATGCGGGAGCTCAAGCACGTGTATGCACCGGTACGGGTTGAGGCCGTGGACCTCAAGCGCGGACATGTGACGATCATCAATCGCTATAATTTTTGCGCGCTAAACCACCTGCAATGCCGGTGGCAGTTGCGGCAGGATGATCGCGTTCTTCAGGAGGGAACACTGGCGCCGTTGGAAATCAAGGCCGGCGGACAGAAAGACATGGCCCTTCCTTATCGTCTGCCCGCCGGTGAAGCACCCCGCGGCAAGCCGCAGGGCATCTTTGCGGAACCCTGCGACCTGTCCGGCGAAGCTTTTGCGAAGACGGAAGCCAGGAACGCCATTTCGCCCTGTTGCAAGCCACAGGACTTCATGGCGAAGAAGGGTGAGCCGGGCGCAGAATACTGGTTGAATCTTTGCTTTATCCAAGCCGCCGCAACGTCCTGGGCGCCCGCCGGTTTTGAAATCGCCTCGGCCCAATTTTCGGTGCCGGTTAAAACTCCGCCCCAGCCGGTAATCAAACGGGCTGTCCTACCGGTGTTAAAAATAGAGGAACACCGGAATGAGGTCAATGTGAGCACCGGTGATTATGCGGTTGGCTTCGATCGCCATCGGGGTACGCTCACCCGGTGGACGCTGGCCGGCCGGGCGCTCCTTCAATCGGGGCCGCACATCAACCTCTGGCGCGGGCCGACGGATAATGATGGCGGCATGATCGTGCATGTCCAGCACTGTGCCGGGCAGATGATTGGCGATCGCTGGATGGGTCGCATTGCGCAGCAGTGGCGTGAAGCCGGTTATGATCGGTTGATCGCGCGGGTTGCATCCCTGGCGTTCCGCCACCCGGAACCGGCGGTGTTCCAGGTTCGGGTGCAGACCGTGCTGGCGGCCAAGGCCCTGGCACCCGTATTTGCCTGCGCCCAGACCTGGACGGTTTATGGCAGCGGCGACCTTATCCTCCAAACCGATCTCAAGCCGCTTCAAGATCAATTGCCGGACCTGCCGCGGTTTGGCCTGCAGATGGTGCTGCCGGCCGGATTTGATCAAATGACCTGGTATGGCCGGGGCCCGCATGAAAACTACGATGATCGCAAGGAGAGCGCCCATGTGGGCGTGTATGGCGGCGCCGTTCAGGATCAGTATGTGCCCTATATCCGGCCGCAGGAAAACGGCAACAAAACGGAAGTACGCTGGGCCACGCTGACAGACCCTCAGGGCATCGGCCTGCTGGTAATCGGCCTGCCGCTCCTGAATTTAAGCGCGCACCATTATTCGACTGAAGATTTGACATGGTTCATGCATGCCCACGAACTGCATCGCCGGAAAGAAACCTATCTCAATTTGGATTATCGCCAGGGCGGGCTCGGGAGCAACAGTTGCGGCCCGCGTCCCCTGCCTCAATATCTGCTAATGCCGGAACCGATGTCATTCCGTGTGCGGCTTCGGCCATTCACCACGAGCGATTCGCCCTGGTCCCTGAGTCGTTCCATGCCCTTGTGATGCATAGAACGGATCACGGAGCAATAGGTCCCGATGTAGCGGCGGTTCGTGAGAACCGCAATGATATGCCGTTCTGGCGAACGGCTCCTACAATCAGGAAATCCGAACATAATAGCCCCCCCCCCTCATCGCCCCTTTCTAATTAATAATTTATTTGCTTGACAAAATTCAATATAAGCGTATTTTTAGTTACATTAATAGACAAATAGCCACTATATATGGTTGCAATGACAAAAAAACCTAACAATAAGGCATCGTTTTATAAATCAACGCTAATTGCACACGTGCGGCACTATGGCGCCGTTTCCAGGACACAACTGGGGCAATCAACCCATATTCGCATGCCGGTTGTTACCGCCTTGATCAGGGAGTTGATTGAAAATGGGGTTTTGGTTGAGTCCGGCCGAAGTGTAGCGGGGCGCGGCCGCAAGCAGATTTTATTAAGTCTGAATGGCCGCCACGGTTTTGTGGTGGGCATTGAATTCGATTTAGATCACATGCTGGCGGTTGGCGTGGATGTGTGCGGTAACGTCGTGGCAAAACAGAGCATGCCCATGCCTGCTCTAAAGACAAACACCGCCATAGTGAAAGCATTGATCGCCCTGACCGAGTCCATGATCCGGGAATCCGGCTATGAACGATCGGCGTTGAAAGGGATTGGGATTGCCGATCCGGGGATTGTTGATTCCAAGGCGGGCGTGTCGCTGATGTGCACGCTCATGCCGGAATGGCGCAATGTGCCCTTGCGCCGTCTGGTCGAATCCCATTTTGCCGTTCCTGTTCTGCTGGATGAAAACACCCGTACCAAAACTCTTTGTGAACACCGCCATGGCGCGGGCCAGGGATTACAGCACCTACTGCTCATTGACGTGGGCAGTGGTATCGGATGTGGTATTATTATGGACGGCCAGTTATATCGCGGACATACAAACATGGCCGGCGAGTTGGGACATGTCCGGGTTGTGGAAAATGGTCCTATCTGCAACTGTGGCAGTTCCGGCTGCCTGGAGACGGTGGCCTCGTATCCGGCGATTATCCGCCAGGTAATCAAGGCCTTGCAGGATGGCACCCAATCCATGATTGCCGAACTGGCCGGCCATCGCCTGGAGGCCATTTCCATGGCTCACGTTTTTGAGGCGGCAGGGCACGGCGACAAGCTGGCGCTGGGGCTGTTGGATCATGCAATTCAATATCTGGGTTATGCCATTGCCAATGCGGTCAACCTGTTCAATCCGGAAGCAGTTTTGATAAACGCCCACCAGGCCGCCGCCGAGGATTTGATCGTGGCGCCGATCCAACAGATCATTGATCGGCATACCATTCGACTATCCGGCAAATCGCCGGAAATACGCGTGGCGAAAATCGGCGAGGAAGCCGGCGCGTGGGGCGCGGCCATGCTCATACTGGATCAATTGTTTGCCAGCGCCGCAGGAGCGGTAGGAAGCGCAATCATAAACAGACGGGAATAACGCAATAACAGGAGGATCATGTCATGGGTGAAGCAAAGAACATCACGGCAGGGTACGATTTCGGCGATGGCGTTCCAATCAAGGTCCGCTATATTTTCCGCGGCACACCCTACGGCAAGGAGGAACTGGCGGCCGTCAAGGAGGCCTTTAAGGGCGGCACGCTGACCATGGGACCGCAAGTTGAGGCATTCGAGAAGGAGTTCGCCAAGTATGTGGGCTGTAAGCACGCCTTTGCGGTCAGTAATTGCACAACCGCCATGCATGTCGTGACCCAGATGCTGGACCTGGGTCCGGGCGATGAAGTGATTACCACGCCGAACACGTTCATTGCCACCAGCCTGGTGCTGGTCAAGGAAGGCGTGCGACCGGTCTTTGCCGACATTGATCCGCGCACCCACAACATTGATCCGGCGACGATTGAAAAGAAAATCACCAAGCGCACGAAGGCCATCTACGTGGTGCATTATGGCGGGCAATGCTGTGATATGGACGCCATCATGTGGATATCCAGAAAACATAAAATCCCCGTCATGGAAGATTGCGCCCATGCGCATGGCACGCGTTTCAAGGGCCGCCATGCGGGTACTTTCGGCGTGGCGGGCTGTTTCTCTTTCCACTCGCTGAAGAACATCACGACCTGCGGCGAGGGCGGTATGATCACGATCAATGACGACCGCTGGGTGGAACCGATCAAGATGCTGCGCTGTATGAATATCCACCATTGGCGGGATAAGGACGCGGCGCGGGTGATGAAGGAATACGGGGTTCACAAGAAGGATCGGGAATACTGGCTGCCATCCCATTTCGACATAGAAGATGTGAATGGCCACTGGGGCATGAACTACCGGATGAACGAGGTGCAGGCGGCGGTGGGCCGCGTCCAGTTGCGCAAACTGGATAAGTTCGTGGCTCGCCGGCGCGAGTGCGGGCATTATTTGAATAAACACCTGCAAGGCATCCCGGGCATCACCCCGGTCTACGATGACCCGCGCGGGTTCATGTCCTATCATCTCTACACGCTTTGCGTGGAAGAAGAGGCGCTGGGCGCCAGCCGCGACGCCTTTATGCGGACCTTGTATTACAAGGAAGGCATCCAGGGCATCCAGCATTACCAGCCGACCTATGACTTCACCGGCTTTCGGAAGCTGGGCCACAAAGGCCATCAATGTCCCGAGGCCGAGCGCTTCTTCTATCACCGCGAGACGAATCTGCCCATGCATCCCATGCTGACTAACCGCGAACTGGAAGATATGGTCCGCGGCGTTCGCCGGGCGGCCGAACAA
>VSJD01000123.1 GCA_008636095.1 Kiritimatiellota bacterium
GTGCGCGGCAAGGGGCTACGCTGATTTCTGTGTTACTGAAATATCGGGCGCAGCGCTGAGCGAAGCCCGATGCAACCGTGTGTCGAATTCGGGTGTCCGCATAGCGGACTTCGAAAAAACAAGGCAAGCTTGGGCTGGATGCGGGCGCGCCGCGCGTAGCGCCATACTCGTGTATGCGCAAGCGCGGGAAGCCTGCAGGCGGCCCACCGCGTCGCTCCAAAGGAGCAAGCGGCCACTTGCGAAGCGACGTGGAGATCGCCGCCGCTTTTTTAGAACCGAATTCGATCACACTGCCCGGAATGAAACATAATGATTTGGCTGCTGGCATAGTTCATATTGGAGGGTCAAACTATGGCGACGAAAATCAAGTGGGGCGTCATCGGGTGCGGCGGCATTGCCGCACGCCGCACGATTCCGGAGTTCAAGAAGATGGTCTCGAACGCGGAATTGGTTTCAGTCATGGACATTTCCGCTGAACGCGCCCGGGCCGTGGCCCAGCAATTCGACATCCCGCACTGGTGCAGCACGGAAAAGGAACTGCTCCGCCAGTCCGTGGATGCGGTCTATATTGCCACGCCGCCGAATATGCACTGCCGCCAGACAATCCAGGCGGCCAAAGCCGGCAAGCATATTCTCTGCGAGAAGCCCGTCGCGGTTTCCATCCGGGAAGTGGAGCGCATGCAGGCGGCCTGCCGAAAGGCAAATATAAAGTTCATGCTGGGTTTTTGCATGCGCAATAATGTGTATCACAAAAAGGCGCGCGAACTGGTTAAGGCGGGGGCCCTTGGGCAGATGGTCATGGGACGCGCCGAGCTGACCTGCTGGTTTCCGCCGATCCCCGGCGCCTGGCGTCAGGACCTTGCCGTCAGTCACGGGGGCGCGCTGATTGACATGGGCACCCACTGCCTGGACATCCTGGAATGGATCATGGACACTCCCATCGTGGAAGTCACGGGCTTCCAGGATCAACGCACGCACAAATATGCCACGCCGATTGAGGACACGTCCACAATCCTGGTCCGGTTTGGCAACGGGGCCCATGGGATCATTGACAACTATTTCAATGTTCCGGATGCGGCCGCCCAAAACAGCCTGGAATTATACGGAACCAAAGGGACGCTCATTGGCCAGGGCACGATCGGTCAGGATCCCACCGGGAAAATGTTCAGCATCCTGCAATCCGATGCTGTGGGTTATAGCGCCAACCAGGTGCGGAACGTGGAGGCCCAACGGCAGGAATACCGCTTGGAGGGCATCGGGCTTTACGGCCAAATGATTGATATCTTCAGCCGCTGTATCATGGACAATACGGAGCCGCCCGTCACGCTGGCCGATGGACGCCATTCCGTCGCCGTCGTCCTGGCCATTTACGAGGCAATCCGCAAACGGAAGGTGATCAAGGTCCAAGAATGAAAATCGGCTGGGTATTTCTTGCATTTTTAAAGGTGCAATCGAAATATGAATAAAACGGGTATTGGAGTAATAGGGTTGGGGTATGCCGGGAAACAGCATTTGGATGCGTATCTAAAAAACCCTGACGTGGAAGTGGTGATGGTATCGGACGCGTCCGCGGAAACTTTAGCCTCTGTTTGCCGCCAGTATAAACTTGAAGGCAACCGGGACTACCGTGAAATAATAAAACATCCCAAGGTTGAGCTTATATCAATCTGCACCCCGGACTATCTCCATTGCGCGCAGGCGCTTGCCGCGGTAATGGCCGGAAAACATGTGTTTTGCGAAAAACCGCTGGCCACCAGTCTTTCCGATTGCGAAAAAATCGTGGCAGCGGTGCGTAAAAAGAAAGTCAAATTTCTTACCGGCCAGGTGCTCAGGTTTACGCCTCTTTTTCTTTCATTAAAAAAGATCGTAGATTCCGGCACGGTGGGCAAGCCCTTCTTTGCCGAAAGCGATTATATCCATGACATCCGTCCTTTCCTGCACGGCTGGCGAGTCAATCCGCAAACGGCCGGAGACATGATTCTCGGCGGCGGATGCCATCCGATTGACCTTTTGCGCTGGATAGTCGGGGAAGTGCAGGAAGTTTATGCGGTGACGAACAAGCTGGCATTGGCGAAGGCGCCCTTTCCCGCCGACCATATGCTCCTTTCATTGAAATTCGCAAACGGCGCCATCGGCAAAGTCCAGATTACCGTCGGGTGCCGCCGGCCATATGCTTTAAACCTGGGCGTTTATGGGACAAAGGGCACACTGCTTAATAACCGGCTGTTCACGGAAAATATTCCCGCGCTGGAAGATTTCATCAATCTGCCCCTGCCCACCAAGGCGGAGTATCAGTATTATGACCGCGAAATAGATGAACTTCTTAAGGCGATCGAAGAAGACCGGGAACCTTCAGTCAATGCCGCCGACGGCGCCGGGACCGTCGCGGTATGCCTGGCGGCAATCGAGTCGGCCAAAAAGAATCAACCCGTAATCGTAAAAAAATACCAGGAGAAATTTGCGTGAAGAAAAAAAGTTTTCTGGAAAGAGAAAAGAAAATGACCTCCATCCGCAACTACGGCGCCAGGGAGGAAAAATACCTTAAAGAAGTGCTGGCTTCCGGCAAGCTTTCTTCGCTGGCCGGCGGGACGTTTACCCCGCGGTTTGAAACGGGCTTTGCGAAGTCGAACGGAAGCCGCCATGCCGTGGCAATGAACACCTGCATGAGCGCCCTGCACGCGGCTTTGATTTGCGCCGGGGCGGGCACCGGCGACGAAGTCATTTGCGACTCGGAATTCATTTTCGGCGCCCTGGCGGTTCTTTACACGGATGCCATCCCGGTTTTTATTGATATTGATCCTGTCACCCACAATATGAATCCGGATTCGATCGCACCAGCCGTTACCGAAAGAACCAAGGCCATCATCGTCACCCATGCCTGGGGCTTGCCGGCCGAGATGGATAGAATAACGGCCATCGCCCGCAAACATAAATTGTTTGTCATTGAGGATTGCGCCGAAGCGGTGTTGGCAACCTACAAGGGCAAATACACGGGCAATTGGGGGGACATCGGCTGTTTCAGCTTCCAGTCCAGCAAACAGCTGTCCCTCGGCGACGGCGGCATGGCGGTCACTAATGACGGGAAATTATACAAGGAACTCGGCAAACATGCGGGCGCGCCCACGTTTCTTTCAGTCGCCTACAGCCTGGACTATAATTACCGGATAACCGAACAGACCGCGGCGATCGGCCTGGCCCAGTTGGCAACACTCCCCAAAACCATAAAATTGCTCGCAAAAAACGCCGGTTATTATGACCAGGCCGTGGCGGACTGCAAATGGCTGAAGCTCCAGCGCGGCCCGGCGGGAGCCGTTCACACCTTTTATCACTGGGCGACCACATTTTGCGGGGAGGAGCATGGCCTCAGCCTGAATGATTTCAAAAAAGCGATTAGCCGTGCCAATATTGCCTCGGTCAGCATCGGCTACACGCAAAAACCGGCCTACCAGCATCCTTTAATTGAAAAACGGCTGGCGCACGCATTCCATTGCCCGGAGAACAAGGGCCACAGCGGTCGCTATACAGCCGGGACGTGTCCGGTGGCCGAAAGAATTATTCCACGCCTTGTCATGGGATACGTCCTGGAAACCGAAGAAACGGCTAAAAGAGAGGCGGAAAAAATCCATAATGTTATTGCCGAATTGGAAACATAAAATGAGGAAAATAATTGTCAATAAAAACGTATTCTTTGCCGCAATTGTCGCGTTAATCATAATTGGCGCAAGCGTAGTCCACGGCCAAACCAACGCCAATCATACGGTTAAGGTGAATTCCCCGGACATATTCTGGCTGAAGCGCCCATTGCACGTGTCGGCCGATTCCATGCAATACATCATGTTGCCGATTCCGGGGGGAGAAGGATTGGACCAGGTGCGCAATTTCAAGTATATCCTTGATTTGCCGAAGGAATTTGAACTGGCCAGCAATCTTTATCTAATCGGCCGATCCGCTTTTGGCGATCTGTATCCTGTTTATCCGTCTTTGGTAAAGACCATTGCATCGGATAAAAATCTCGCGCGTTATGAGCTCGGAATTCCCGGAATCGGATGTAGCGGCGTCCACATATGGTTAAGCAGTCCATATATACCGGTTGTAAGCATCACGGGAACAGGCGGACAGTGGCAGGATTTTCATGGTGAAGCTCTCGGCTTCGGGACTACCAGGGCAATCTGGTTGTTGCGTTTGGCAAATTCATCCGAGTCTATACGGCCATGCCGCGGTGTTGTGGACGTGGATGACATAGTGGTTCGCCGGAAGTCAAACGGTCAGATTGTGTTTGAAGAGCATTTTAATGATGGTTCGTTCGGACAGTTTGCGGCCGGTGGACAAAAGAACGGCGTCAGCCTGGAAAAGGAAAATGATAATTATTTCGTGCGCATTAAAACCGGGGATGCGGAAGCAGCAGTACAGCAAAGCATTGTTGCCGTCACAAATGCCCCGGGACTCCCGTCTTTAATACCCGGCGAATATCAGATTACATGCCGTGCCCGCACTGAAATTATCCGCACCCCGAATTATCTCAGTGGCATGCCGGTCTGGATTAAAATCGGGGGCGGCAAAAAGGAAACTGAAATCAAGGCCCATTATGAATATGAAATCGGTGGAAAACAATATTCCGTTCCGGAGCAAACGCTACGCGTCATCGTTGAAGATAATGACGTCAGGAAACCAAAGTCATTGGAAGTGGTGCTATGGTCGGCGGCGGAAGATTGCATGGATTGGCAACCGAATCAGGTTCAGGATTATCTGCTTGATCTGACGAAATCGTGCGGGATCAAGACGCATTTAACAGAACTCTATCTTAATCCTTGGCAGTCACCCTATTACGGCAAAGTGAACAAGATGGATTTGCGTGATCCGTTGGCTGAGAAAATCAAACAACGCGGAATGGTTGCCATACCATATCTTGCTTTTCCTTATCATGATATGGGGTTTGAGGCGTATGCATCAAATCATCCGCCCGCCCCGGGCAAACTGGCGATCAATGAATATATTAATCAGTTCGGGCAAACGAATAAGGCAATCGCTCTATATAAAGCCTGTCCAACCAGGTTGTGCGCTGAGCGCGGTGAATATTGGCAAGCCATTCTTAAAATGCTCCAAGAGGGAGCCCGGGTCAATAAATGGGACGGACTGATGTGGGACTTTGAATTGGGCAGCATTTTGTGTATTCCCCATGCCGCGAAATATTATGAAAGCTGTTTTTGTCCGGACTGTATTGAGGAATTCAAAAAATATACAGGTACAAAAGATATTACCCAAGCGCCGGAGAAACGAGTTATTCTTGAAAAAGACTATCCTTTTCAGGATTTGGCGGCGCCGGCGCGGTCAATTCTGTCAAATTATCCGCTGGAATGGCTGAAGTTCAGGGGGGAACAACACGGGAAAATGTGGCAATCAATGATTACAGCAGTCCGGGAGGTCAATCCCGTGGCCCGGTTTTACCTGTATTCAGGCAGTTATCAGGCCATTCCGAGCATGGAGGGCCCCTGGCATCACTGCGAATTTTACGGCGTTTATCCCCCGGCGGCCGGCAGGTATGTGTATGTGTTTATGGAGATTCACAATCCTAAGCGTGGCAAGGGGGGATTGTCGGAGATAAAACTGATGCGGGAGGCGTTGAAGGCCGGCAGTGGTAGAAAAGTTTCGGTATTGAATACTGTGTTTGCGAAAACACCCCGCTATCCCCTGGCGAAAAACGATGCTATCCAGTCCGTGGCGTTGACGGAGGCCGATGGATTTCAAATTTACAGTTGGGGCGGTAATTTTGACAGCCAGACGTGGTCATCGGTCCGGGAGGGGATTCAGGTATTGACAACCTTTGAAGATTTTTTCCTTGAAGGTACCAGGTTCGATCAGGTTGCCACGCTGGACAAGCCGCTGGATTACAGCGTCTGGATCAAAGGCGAAGACCGGGTGGTGTTCATATTCAACAACACGGCCAAGGATGAAAAAGTGACGTTGAAGAACGACTTTCGCGTCAAATACGCCTCAAACCGGGTTGCGGCGGAAAACTACAGTACGGGCGAAGTTTACGCCGCCCCGGAAACGATCACGTGCACGGCCCCGGCTTATGACACAACCATCATTCATTTCAAAGCCAGATAGCATGTTGCGCAGATAGGTCTGCCGAGATTCAAGGGAGCGTCCGGCGACAGACCGGCTGGGATAGCGGCGGCGATCGCCGCCGCGTGAATAGAGCGTTAAAAATGAAAAAGGGGCTAAACCGGCAAGGCTTCGCCGGAGGCAAGTGCCCAGGTAAGTGTCATTGTTAGAAAAAAAGCGAGGTAAAATGAATTTATATCCAAACCGTTTCAACATGGCTGCCGCAGGAATTGCCGCTATTAATATCCTATCACCCCAGGGCGGCGAACAATGGAGCATTGATAGCGAACATATTGTGATGTGGTCGGCGCCGGCAAAAAATGTCCCGGCAGTCGTACAAATCGCCGGCAGTTTTGACGGCGGTAGCACTTGGTCCGAACTGGCCGCCGCCGCACCCAATACCGGAAAATGGCAATGGCGTATCCCTGAAACGGCATCAAGTAAATGTCGTATTCGGATCAGTGATAAAACCAACAATATTTCAGGCGAAAGCCAATCGGATTTCGCCATTATTCCCAGCCAGCAGGTAACGAACTATCAATGGGTTCAAGTCAATAGTAAGGCGGAATTTGCACCGCGGGACGGGGCCGGTGCTTTGGTTTTCAAAGATAAAATGTGGCTATTGGGCGGCTGGAGTCCGAAATCCAGGGGAGATAAAGAACATTTCCCAAGAACCTGTAACAATGAAGTCTGGAGTTCAAGGAACGGTGTTGCCTGGCAGTTGGAAAAAACGAATTCTTTTATAGACAGCTCGTTTGATCCTGCAAGCGATTGGGAAGGCAGGCATACCGCCGGATATGTGGTTTACAAAGACAAAATGTGGATTATCGGCGGCGACCCGATTCAGGGGCATTACCAGGATGATGTCTGGAATACAACTGACGGTAAAAAGTGGCGCTGGGTCAATAAAGGATCAAAAGTGCCGTGGGGGCCGAGGGTTTTGCATCATACCCTGGTTTTTAACGACAAGATCTGGGTAATGGGAGGCCAAACATTGCCTCCGTTCGCTCCCGCCAAAGAAGTGTTTTATGATGATATCTGGAATACTTCGGACGGAATAAACTGGACTAAAGTAGAAATAAAAAATCTCTCCTGGAGCAAGCGCGGGATGATCGGCGGCAGTGTCGTTTTCAAGGATAGAATGTGGATTCTTGGCGGAGGCACTTACGACACGCCCAAGACACCTGCAAGAAAATTTTATAACGATGTCTGGAGCTCCAAGGATGGCATAAACTGGGAACAACACGTTGAATACGCGCCATGGCATCCGCGGCAATATCACGATGTTGCCGTATTCGACAATAAAATGTGGGTACTGGAAGGATATCACCAAAATGGAGGCAACCGGAACGATGTTTGGTACTCATCGGACGGTGTCAATTGGTATGAGTTGCCGAATACACCCTGGAAGCCCCGCCATGCCGCCAGCGTGTTTGTTCATGATGGCGCGTTATGGATGGTGGCCGGGAATAACATGGAAAGCGACGTCTGGAAATTACAGCGCGCGCCCTCGATCAAGCCTGAGCGCAAATAATGACAGGACCGGGTGTAGCAAGTGGAAAATAAATAGAGCAACACCGCAATGAATGCAAAGAATTGGTGGGAAAAACCGATGCGCGTACTGGACGTGGGCGGACCGTTCGACTTCTCGAAGATAAATCTGGAGGAGTTTAACGATCTTGTGAAAAGTTTTCATGCCAACGCACTGCATTTTCAGTGTCACGACAACTTTCATAACGGATTGAACGAGGAAGTTATTTATCACAAAACCCGAATTTCAAAGCAAGAAAACCGCGATCTCCTTGGGGAATATCTGCCCATCGCGCACGCATCGGGGATCAAGGTGATTGTATACCTTAATTGCCACTGGTTTTCTCTTCCATTTGCCGCCCGGCATCCGGACTGGCAAACGACCAAGCATGACGGCAAGCCGTATGTCGGCCTCTACGGAAAGAACGATACGACGTTCTGTGTGAATTCACCGTGGCGTGACTGGTGTTTCACTTTGATTGAAGATTTGTGCAAATACGATATTGACGGGATCTTGTTTGATGGCCCTCTCATGTTTTTTGGGCGGGGAGGTTGTTTTTGTCAACACTGTCGTAAAAAATACAAGGCCAGCTATGGCGGCGATATGCCGGCGCACAACAGGGAAAACAAGACCGAGTGGAAACGCTTGACTGAATTATCCAATAGTTCCCTGATGAATTTCTACCGTGACGCATGCGGAATAGCCAGGCAAGCCAAGCCCGGCATATATCTTTCCGCCAACGGCGGGACCTTGGGGGAATCTACGTGGCAGGGCGGACGGAATAACCATAAGTGGAACGAATATCTGGATGTTATCTGTAGCGAAGGAGGTTTTTACTATGCCCGGGTAGCTCAAAATATGTGGAAGACAAGTTCGACCACAAAGCTCCTGGAAACACAGCTTGGTAAAAAGCGCGGTTTAAACGCGGTTTCAACCGCCTTCAGTCCGCACCGGTCCTATGCCTTGACCGCGCCGGAAGTGCGTTCCATATTGGTGCAATCGGCAATCGGCACGATTCCGTATGGCGCCTTTTTTATGCCGGCCCTTGGCCAACCGGGCGTTGAGGCAATTAAAGAGGTTTATGGTTATCTGGAAGAGAATGCCGATTATTACATGAATACGCGCTCAGCGGCTAATGTCGCCTTGTTCTATTCGTCACAAACGGTTGATGAGTATGCGGGGACCGACACGCCGCTCGCGGATATTTCAGGAATCAAGGAACAGAAAGCGGAGAGCATCGGCAACTTCAGCCGTTCGTTTTTCGGTTTTTACGAGATGTTGATCCGGTCGAAAGTGCCGTTCGACGTGGTGGACGAGGAGCATCTTGAAAAGGAAGGGCTCGGCAAGTACGGTTTGGTGATTTTCCCGAACTGCGCCTGCCTGTCTGATGCGCAATGCCGGCTGATTGAAAAATACGTAAACGCCGGCGGCAATATTATTGCTGATTTTGAGACGTCGCTATACGACGAGCGCGGCGAAAGGCGAAAAGATTTCGAGCTCAGCGAGGTGTTCGGCGTAAGTTTTGCGGGCACGATTTCAGGGCCAAGGAATTGGGACTTTGTATTTATGCACCGGGAGACGCGTCCGTGTTTTAAGAATCTCCACAGCCGCCTTATGCCGGCCCCGCTCTATGGGTTGAACCTGACGCTGAAGTCTGCCCGGCCGATCGGCTTTTTCAGCAAGCATATTGCGAGTAACATCCCTGATGCGATCGAAGAATCCGGGGACGTATTTCTTGCTGAAAACACGTTCGGCCAGGGCCACTGTTTTTATTTTGCCGGCATATTCGGCGAAACGTTTGAAAAACGCAAGGTAGACATCTATCAGCGGATAACGGAAGAAATCGTAAAGGATCTTATACGCGTGCCGGTGCGGATTGAAAATGTGCCGCATTTGATGGAAGTGATCTTGCGGGAACAGCCCGACAAGAAGCGCCTGATGGTGCATCTTATGAATTTCGAAATGCAGCCGATCGACAAAGTGGTTCCGGCGGTGGAAGCAGAAATTTCCGTGGAGTGTTCGTTCCCCGTAAAACAAGCAAGAAGCCTGCGGAAGAAGGAAACCCTGAGATTTATTCAAAAGAACAACAAGGTCCGGTTCGTTGTTCCCAGGATTGAAGAGTTTGAAGTTATTGCCATGGAAGGATAGAACATTGGCGACGCCCCTGGTTGAACACACATGAACTCGAAAATTATTCCGGAACTTATGCATGACCTGGCGGCGCTGGGTGTATGCCGCGGCGACTGCCTGGTTGTGCACAGTTCGTTCAAGGCCTTGGGATTACCGGATGTTTCGCCGGTGGATGTGGTTCGGACATTAATCGAATGCATTGGTCCGGATGGAACTATCATGATGCCGACTTTT
>VSJD01000125.1 GCA_008636095.1 Kiritimatiellota bacterium
ACTTATTCCTATTCCGGCATCTGGAATGTCCGGCCATTTAATCCGCAAACGACGCCCGGCGCCGGGAACGGCGTGTTGACCGAGACATTGCGTCAATATCCCGGCGCTTTGCGAAGCAGTCATCCGACATATTCCGTAGCGGCATACGGCAGGCACGCCGCACAACTTACTAAAAACAAGGAAAATGCCTCCGCATTGGGAATAGGTTCCTCCTATGACGAAGCAATCCGTCTTGGCGCTAAAATTTTACTCCTGGGCGTGGGTAATGACCGTAATTCCATGCTGCATTACGCCGAAGTGGCTGCCGGTCTTCCCTACAATGACATTCCTTTTCGTGGGTTCTGGGCCCGGACAGCAGTTGTTGAACAAGCTGATGGGCGGATAATCGAAATGCCGCTTAAGCCCGAATTCCCGGCCTGCAGCGCGAATTTCGGCGTGGCGGACACATATCTTGCAGAGTGTGGTGTTATGCGGGAAGGAAAGGTCTGGCAGGCCGCAGTCATATTGATGGATGCCGTGAAAATGGTGGCAGCCGTCAAGAAAAAGCTGCAAGCCGAACCGGCCTGGCTGCTTTGCGACAATTTCACCTGCGAGCCGTGCGCGCTCAGGAAAAAACGTTTGCGCGAAAAGGGCTTGATATGAATCATAACATGGCCGTCACGGTTAATAAGATCGTGGAACGATATCGGGGCGAAACCGTGCGGCTTCTTCAAAAATTGGTGCGTATTCCGTCCGTCAACCATCCGCCCGCCGGTGATGAAGCGCAAGTGCAGAAGTTTTATGCCGGTATTTTGCGGACACAGGGCTTGAAGACGGAAAGCTTTGAGCCAAATAATATTCCGGCATTCATGCATCATCCGGCCCGGCTTCAAACGCATGCCATGCATAACCGCCCCGATGTGGCCGGCGTGCTCAAGGGCACGGGGGGCGGCCGGAGTTTAATGTTATTGGCCCACGCCGATGTCGAGCAACCCGGCCCGGCCAGCCTCTGGACCGGCAGGGAACCGTTCAGCGGACGACTGCATAACGGTCGCATCTACGGACGTGGCGTTGGCGACGATAAATCGGGCATGGCCATCAACGCCATGGCGGCGCGGATCATCAGGGAAAACAAACTTAAACTGCGCGGCGACCTGGTGGTGGCCTCGGTTTCGGACGAGGAGCAGGGTGGTTCCAACGGGATACTGGCGTTAATCTGCAAGGGCTGGCGCGCCGATGCCTGTTTAAATATTGACGGCTGCAACCTTGATTTTGCCATCGCCGGCCTTGGCGGCGGCTGCTGCACGGTGGAACTCGCCGTGCCCGGACCGCAAATCAATGCCACCGCTTTGCTCGATTATTTTGACGAGTTTCGGGAACGTATTGCGACGCTTGCAAAAGAACGCATTCACCTGCTCGCAAAGCATCATTTTTTCGGACAGCGGCAATTCCTCACAACGGCCACGCTCAATTTGAACAATATCATAATGGCAACGGATGACATGGCCCATGGCCGCTTTACATTCTGGTTTTATTTATTGCCGGGCGAAGACCCAAAGAAGTTTAAAAAACATGTTGAAAACAGCTTTTTGGGAATAAAAGTCGCCGGCACATTCCGGATCGAGTGGATGCCGCGCCTCTTGCCTGCCGGCGCGGTGGCTGTTGATCATCCCTTCGCAAAGTGCACGGCAGGCAGTTACCGGCTGGCCACCGGATGCAAACCGGAGCTGACGGGCGCTTTCATGAGCGATATGGGCATGGTAATTAAATACGGCGGTTTTCCATGCATCAACTTTGGACCGGCGCGTTGGGGCAAGGAAGGCGCCGCACATCAACCAAATGAATTTGTGGAAATTGAAACGCTCATGCAATGTTTAAAAACAGTGGTATTTTGTACGCTTGAGTGGTGCAGCTGATAATGGAACGGAACAAAATATTTTCAAACCGGAAGCGCTGATGCTTGAAACATAACGCCGCGTAGACACAATCAAAAACACACCGAGCGTATGTTTGATTGCCAATCGGTAATTCCATAGATTGGCAAATTCTGACGTTGATGACGGGCATGAGGAGATCCCATGATTATTGATTCTGCCGTTTGCTTAGCAGGGATGGCCGATTCGGCGCCGACCAAGGCGTGGCTGGATCAAATGGCGCGTCATGCGATTACTCATGCCGTGGTAGCGCCGGCGGACGGTTATGCCGCCGTTTATAACGAGGAAGGCAATGCCCTGCTGGCGCGCCTGGTGCGCCGTTATCCTAAACAACTATCCGGCTTGGCGGTGGCCAATCCCTGGCTGGGCACGAAAGCCGTCGGTCTTCTGGAAAAAGCCTTTGACGATGGCCTTATGGGTTTATTTCTTTGCCCGCCGCGCCAGGGCTTCCGCTTGACGGAATCCATTGTAGACCCTCTATTGGAAGTGTGTTGCCGGCGCCACAAACCCGTTTATGCCCATACGGGCACTCCCATCTGCAGCGAGCCGTTTCAACTGGCCGAGCTGGCCCGGCGCTTTCCGGAAGTCACCTTCATCATGGGGCACGCCGCCTATCCCGACTTCTGGTATGATGTGGCCGGGGCACTACAACAAGCGCCGAATTTGCTGGTGGAGACATCGTGCCAGGTAGCGGCAATCATTCAACAAGCGCTGGACGCCGTCGGCCCGGAGCGTGTACTGTTCGGATCAGGCTGGCCGCGCTCCAAGCCGGGCGTTGAAATCCTGAAAATTCGCTCGATGGGTTTAGCGGACGATATTTTCGAAAAAGTCATGCACACAAATGCGGCGAACTGCTGGGGACTTAAGCCATGAAAATCATTGATGCCCATACGCATTTGCCGGGCTGGAGCTTTGGCTCACGACCGCGCCCGATTCGCGAATTGCGCCGCGCGTTCGAGGATGAAGGCTTGGCGGGGGCTTGGCTGTTTACAACCGACGGGCTGCTCGGGGAACCGGCCAGGAATAACGATATCTTGGCCGAGGCCGTGGCGGAGCATCGTGATTTCTTCGCGCCGTTTTGTACCGTTAATCCGCTGGACGGCACGGACGCGGCGATTCGCGAACTGGACCGCTGTAAAAGCAAGCTCGGAATGCGCGGCCTCAAACTGCATCCCTGGGTACAGGCGTTTTCCATGATGCATCCGGCTGTGGAGCCGGTCCTGGCCCACGCAGGCAATCTGGGATTTCCAGTGATCTTTCATGACGGCACGCCACCCTATACCAGTTCCTTACAAATCGCCGCCCTGGCCGAAAAAGCGCCGCAAACGACAATTATCCTGGGACATGCCGGACTGGACGACCTGTATGAGGATGCTATTCTGGCTTGCCGGCGGCACCCTAATATATACTTATGCCTGTGCAGTACCAGTGGCGGGTATAGCGAACAGATTATACGGCACTGTCCCGTGGAGCGCCTGCTCTTCGGGTCCGACGGCGGATTCATGCCCAATTTAATTAAACTGGCCATAGCGAAACTGCACGAAACCGACGCGCCGGCTTCGGTTCTGCGCAAGATTTTTTATGATAACCCGCAACGGCTGCTTCCGTTACCGGCATGACCGTGCGGCCATCCCGTTCGAATAACAACCATATCTGAAAGGAGTCTTCCGTAATGCCAACCACTTCCACGTCGCAGAACAATCCTTTTCCAGTCATGGAACGCATGACGGTGAAACTTGTGCGCGAATACCTGGCGCGCAAACAGTCCATTATTGTGCCCATCGGTATCATTGAGCAGCATGGCTACCATCTGCCGCTCAAGACGGACGCCTTGATCGCGGAACGCATGGGTTGGATGATGGGGAAACAGCTGGATATGCTCGTGGCGCCGGTCATCTATTCGTCGTTTTCCGGCGGCGGGCTGCCCGGCACCATTAACATCTCGCCCGCGGTGATGTCGTTAGTGGTGAGTGATACGCTCCTGTCGCTGGCATCGCAGGGATTCCGGAATTTTTACCTGTTTCTCTGTCATGGCGGTAGTGAGAACGGCCGGGCGCTGGATAACGCGCTAAAATTGCTTTTGCGCACGAACCCCGCTTTTTCCAAGGCCATGATCGTGCTCATGCCGGTCTGGAAATTTGGATCGGCCAATGGCTGGAAACAGGCCATCGCCGAGCACGACTGGCATGCAGGCTGGCTGGAAACTTCCATGGTCATGGCCCTGGCGCCGGACTGGGTGCGCATGCAGGACCTATCGCTGGATCCGGAACCATTGCTCAGCATGCAGATTGAGCACCCGGACAACTACCAGCATGCCGAGAAAATTGTGGATGACGCAATGGTAGTGGCGCGCCAGGGTCAGCGGCCGGATATCCAGGTCGGCGTCATGGGCTTTCCCAAAAAGGCCAGTCCCGAACTTGGCAAGCAGCTCGTGGACAGCTGCGTCCGGGATGCCTGCCAAAAAATCGCCGCGTTGGAAGCCAAGGCCGACGGCATATACAAGGAAGTCAACTGGACACCGGACCCGATTATATTAACTTGACCATTGTGACTACAGGGTAAGTGTTCGGTGTTCAGCGCCCGGTCTTCGGCCCGCCCTACTCGTCGGCAGCCTCAGCGACTGTTTTTCAATCAGAAATCGAAAATTTTTACGCTTGCACCGCCACGCCAAACCAGTATGGTATGGTCCTCTTGTGCAGGGGGAGTAGCGCAATTGGTTAGAGCATCGGCTTGTCACGCCGAAGGTTGCGGGTTCGAGCCCCGTCTCTCCCGCCATCCTTCGCTCTGCGTCCCGATGGGACTTGAGCTACGGATGGCAGGCCATTATATAGCAGAGCGAAGGATGCCCTGCGAAGCACCAGGCCGAAGGCCGCAGGGCGCAGGAGGGCACGAAATTCCCGTGCACTACGTGTATTTCCTGCAGAGTCTAAGCAGACCGACAAAGACCTATGTCGGTAAAACCGCAGATATTCCTGCTCGCCTTGCCATTCATAACGCCGGCGGATGCCCATCAACCCAGAGGTTCCTACCTTGGGAACTCGTCGCCTATATTGCCGTTCGCGATGAAGATATAACCTGCGAATTGGAACGGTATTTCAAATCCGGCTCTGGGCACGCTTTCTGGCATAAACGCTTCTTGAAATCTCCGCTGACTGAACATACTTCGTAAAGCAAATAAATGTTTCGCGCTCTCGAATCCATGGGTCACGCCTGCTTGCGCAGGTGCGAAGACGGTATTTTGAGAACCAACCGGTACTTGGCCACCGTGCGCCGCGCCACCTGCAAGCCCTGGCCATTTAACCGATCCATAATCTCCTGGTCCGAAAGCGGATGCACCGGATCTTCTTCGGCCACCAGCGATGCGATTTTGTCCTGGACCGTTTTGTTCGAAATTGTTTTGCCGTCCGCCGTTTTCAGGCCGGGGTTGAAAAAATACTTCATTGCAAACAGGCCGCGCGGCGTTTTCAGGTACTTGTTGGCCACGCAACGGCATACTGTTGTTTCGTGCAGACCGACGATTCGCGCCACTTCCGCCATGGCCAGCGGCTTGAGCTGGGCAATGCCATCATCCAGAAATTCTGATTGCACCCGGACAATCTCGGCGGCCACCCGGTAGAGCGTGCGCTGGCGCTGGGTAATGCTCTTGATTAAAAACAGCCCCGACCGAATGCGCTCCCGGATGTAGGCCTTTACATCCGGCTTGGTTGCGTCGTTCTGCATCATGTCCTTGTATTGCCGGCTGATCCAGAGCCGCGGAATGTGTTCGTCGTTCAAGTGCACCTGGTAGCCGGCATCGGTCTTTTCCACCACGACGTCCGGCATGATATAGGCCGGCGTTTCGGCGCTGAAGACCCGCCCCGGTTTCGGCTCCAGCGTGGCAATGACCTTGGCCGCCTGATGCACCTGCTCCAGCGGCACGGCTTGACGCTGGGCAATTTCTTTGAACTGCTTGTTGCCCAGCTGGGGTAAGTAATTTTTTACCACAGTGGCGGCCAGCGAATCCCCCTGCCCCAGTCTTTCCAACTGCAGGAGCAAACATTCCCTGACATCACAAGCGCCCACGCCGATGGGATCAAAATCCTGAATGACGACCAGGACATCGTGAATTTGCGCTGCTTCAAACCCGGTGGCAACGGTCATTTCTTCCACGCTCTGCAAGAGGTAACCGTCGTCGTTGATACTACCGACAATGAGTTCCCCTATGCGGTGGTCTTTTTCGCTCAGCCCGGCCTCGCGCAACTGCTGATTCAGATGCTCCTGGAGGGAAACCGGCTTGACCTGGGAATCGAGGAAGAACGAACGCCGCTTCTCCCGCCCCGCATCATAGGGTTCGGACGCCAGGTCCTGCATGAAATACTTACAGCCCTCTTCGTCAATCCGGGAAAGGATTTCGAACTCATCCTTGAAGGCAAGCTCCTTGGCGTCATCCACTTCGCTGACGCCCTGCTCAACCTCGATGCTGATGGTTTTCGGCGGCTTTTCCTCCAGGGTCGGATTGCTCTGGAGTTCCTGCTGAACCAGGGCGCGCAGTTCAAGCATAGGCGCCTGCAACAGCTCCAGCGATTGCCGCAACTGGGGCGCCAGTATCTGAATCTGGCGCTGTTCCTGGGACATGGAGAGTGATTGATTGGCCATGATGTGTTTCTTTCTTTCGTTTAATCAGAAATGAGTATACTAATTACGGGTGGAAGTGCAAGACCCGACGACAGACCACGCGGGACGCGTGGCAAGCGACAGATTTATCCCGCGTTACACGGGACAACGGCCTGCCCACCGCAGCCTTGGCGCAGGCGGGAGCATAAAGCGTCGAGCGTAACGCGCTTTCGTGGACAAAGCACAGACAAAGAAAGCCCGCCACAACTAACTTTGAAACTCCATAAAGGATTATTCACATGAGCCAGCATATGAGTTTGAAATCGGGCGGCAAAACCTCGGCTAAACGTGCTCGGAAAAATGAGCCGGTTAATATCATTAACGTTGTATCGCAGTACATCACCCGGATGACAAAGCTGTCGGGGAACCAGGATGGAAACCATTTTACGTTTCTTGCATCCGGCCCTCGGCGCGTAGCGGTTTTCCGCAGGCTGAGCTTTCTGCCGGTGGACGAGACGAACATTACGCGACTGAGACTCATGCCCGAGGTTACTCCGAAAGTCCAGACCTCCGTTGTCAACGGGTTTCTCATTGGGGAGGTGGTCGTTGGCAAGGACGGAAGGATTTCCCGAGGGCTAGACGGCAATCGACAGGCACTTCTTCAATACCTTCTGGAAGAGGAGATGGGGGCATACACAGTGGAGAAAGAGAATACAACCTCGCATCGTTTTCTATTTACGGGGAACTTTGTCGAGGTGCTTCTTGCCCGGGCGGCCGGGCTGACGCGGCAAGACCCGATCGTGGCCATCAGAAATCATGAGTGGCACGTTCGGACCGGGCCCGCACGATTCCACGTCGGCCGTTTTAGCGAATTCTGCCGGATAGAGGCGCCGGAAACGTTTTTTGCGCAGTTATTGCATGCGAAAAGCGCTGAACTGAAAAATTTTGACAGGTTGTCGCGTCCTTGCATCCTCTCGGCTTTCGGCGAAACAGTTGACGTCAGCGGCGCAATGACCTTCTTCCCGGAAAGACAGGACCAAATATCCGACCGCATCTTCTGGAAGTTGTTTGCTGTGTACGAGGTTGTCAAGAGCCGTTTTCTGGCAGGCCGATGTCGGCGACCGGAGTTGAGGTTCCAACTGCCCGAGATAACCACTCTCCCAAAACCACGGGTCTGGGTGCATGTTCCCTGGCCAACCGACGTTCCCCTTGCCGATGTCAAGCCTCCCCGGCCCATCAAACTGCCACGCTCGCCCCAGACACCATTGTACAAGGAAATGGTGCAACGCCAATACCAGTATTTGAAGGACTGCGTGCAATCCGGAACCATACGGCATCGTTTCCGCGGCCGGCTGTATGAGGGTGTGGTCTCCTCCGTTGACACCGCCATCTACCCGCCCGCCTGGGTGCCGGATCACTTCTTCAACAGTCTGGCAATGGTTGATCTGGACCCGGTCCTGGCAAAGCGCATGGTGATTGGTGGTCTGGCGCACTTCATGGTTCTGTCCGGAAAACACACGGGACAGTTGCCGATATGGAAGAGGCCGGGATGCACGGACACGACCTATCCAGTGTGGGCGCTGGCAAGCCGGCGTTTGTATCAAAAAACACACGACAGGGATTTTCTGCGCGCGGTTCTACCGATGCTCACCGCGAACGATGCCTATATGGACCGGGTCTACTGCAAAGAAGGCATTCTGGTCGGCGCCGGAGGATGCTGGAACGACTACTCAACCGGACCAAAAGGGCTGCCAGGCGTTGCGGGTATCGGCATGAACGTCCTCGCCGCGCTGCAAAAAAGCATTATCGCCGAGTTTCAACGCGAACTTGGGTTAGACGCCACGCGCTACGAACGGCAATGGCAGGAAACCCGCGACCGCATAAACGATCTGTTCTGGGATGACAAGATCGGGTTTTATTTTGACTACGACGCCGACCGGCGGCGCATCTACCGCACGCCGCGCGGGGCGCGTTTCTGGGGGCTGGACAACACCCTGTCATTGCTGGCGCGTATTCCCACGCCTGAACGCGCCGCGCGCATGGCCGTGTATTTCCGAAGCAGTAACGGCTACGGGAAATACCCGGCTATAACCACCGACTTGAGTGATGACTTCATGGACGAGCGCCGCCTGATGGTGTGGATTATGACCAATTGGCTGGTCGTGCGAGGACTGCGCCTTTACGCCCTCCACGATATTGGCGATTCCATTTCAGCCAACATTCTTAATGCACTGACTCGCAACTGGGCACGGTTCCGTTCCATGCCGGAAACCCTGTCGGCTACGCATGGTCTGGCGCCGATGGAGAATCCGAATCTTGCGGGCGTAGGCTGTTGGACGGGCTTCTACCTTTTCCTCACCGAAACCCGGCATCTTTTGACGGACCAAAGACCATAAATTGAGATCACCCCCGGTTTAGTATCCCGAAACAAAGAACGAAAAACGAAGCACCAGGAACGATGGCGATGAAAGTCTGCGTATTGGCCAGCGGCAGTTCGGGCAATTGCATCTTTGCGGGATCCGCGACCACCCGGATTCTCATTGATGCCGGACTTAGCGGTCGCGAAACGGCCCGCCGCCTGGAATTGATTGGCGCGTCGCTTCCTTCGATCCAGGGCATCTGCCTGACCCATGAGCACGGCGACCACACGACGGGCCTCGCGACCTTGCATACCCGATCTGGTATTCCCCTATACGCCAACGCCGGCACGATTGAAGCCATCCGCAAAGACGACAGGCTACGTAATTTGAAATGGCAGGTCTTTACCACCGGCGCGGATTTTTCCATCGGCGACCTGACAATTACCCCGTTTTCAGTCTCGCATGACGCCTATGAGCCGGTTGGCTTTATTGTGGCCGCGGACCAGGTCCGCGTGGGTATTGTCACGGACATCGGGATCTGCACGCATCTCGTCCGGGAACGCCTGCGCCACTGCCAGGTTCTGATTATTGAATCCAACCACGATGAACGGCTGTTGACCGACGCCCAGCGACCGTGGCATCTCAAACAGCGCATTGCCGGCCGGCAAGGCCATCTCTCCAACCAGCACGCGGCGGAACTGATCGCCGAAATTGCAGGCAATGACCTGAACCAGGTCTTTCTATTTCACCTCAGCCTGGACTGTAACCGCCCGGAACTGGCGCTCAACCCAACTTGCGAAGCCCTGCGCCGCCGGGGGTTAGACCGCGTCCAGGTCAGCCTGACCTATGCGGACCAGATTAGCGCGATCTGGGCGACCGGGCCGGGATAGATATTATCTGAATATTCTTGTAACCACCGCATAGCCACGATACCGTGCACTTCACGGTCATGCCAGAAAACCACAGCAGCGCGCAAGTCCACCTGTTATTGATAATGATTTTTTAAAAATCAAACAAGGAGGCACTATGACTCGATATATGGATCAAAGGGGTCGGCTGATCTTGGCGGCATTTTGTGTGATGATGTTCGTCTGTTGGCCAGGCGTTGAGACAGCCCGAAGTCAGGATGCGTTTCCATTGAAAGACGGGGATACCTGGGTGATGGTCGGAGATTCCATTACCGCCCAGCATCTGCATTCCAATTATCTCGAAGCGTACTGTTATGCCCGCTTCCCAAAATGGACTTTCCGTTTCCGTAATTCCGGCGTCGGTGGGGACACGATTCCCAGGACCCTGGCGCGATTCGATTGGGATGTAACGCCCTGGAAGCCAACCGTCGTCAGCGTGGAACTGGGGATGAATGACCAAGGCCCGTTCACAGCGGGGGCTTACATCACCAATATGAGCCTGCTGACGGATCGAATTGTACACATCGGTGCGCGGCCGGTTTTTTTGACATCCAGCCCGCTCAATAACGGCGTGGCCATCACCAATCCGCCCGGCACTTCAAATAATAATCTGGATAATTTCGCCACGGCCTTGCGGGCTTTTGCGGCGGAACAGAAGGCGCCATTTGCCGATCAATTTCATGTCCTGGTGAATGTCTGGGCCGGCAATAAGCCGATCGAAAAAATTCATCGCCTGGCAGAGGATATCCGCAATGCGGTAAAGGATAACGCTTTGCCGGGCCGGGAACAATTGATGCAGTGGTTGGAGGTCTGGGCAAAAAGCGAGATGCAGGGGCGCGGAGCCAGCTTGGGCGGGGACCCGGTCCATCCCGGTCCGGCCGGACAACTCACCATGTGCGCCGCCTTACTGCAGGAGCTCAAAGCGCCGGGGCTGGTCAGCAAGGCGACCCTTGACAACACGGGTAAAGTCGGGGAGTTAATCCAATGTCAAGTCACCAATAGTGTCGTGGGAAAAGAAGGCGGCCTTTCCTTTGACCGCCTGGATGAATGTCTGCCCCTGCCGATTCCGGATGAAGCCCGCGGGGCCTTACTCGTCTATCCGTCGCTCGCGGAACTCAGCCAATGGATCCTGGCCGTGACCGGGCTCAAGGCGGGACAATATCAGGTTAACATCGATGGGGTCAATGTGGCCAGCGTCACGGCTGATGAACTAAGCAAGGGCTGGAATATGGGCACGCTGACGAAAGGCGCCGTAGCCGACCAATGCCGGCATATATTGCAATTGGTGTCAATCAAGGAAAGTTGCGTATCCCAATGGCGCGGCCAATCGAGAGCCTGGGCACAAACCCCCAGCAACAGCTTGCGGGCCAACTTGGATCAATTGGGCAAACAGGTGCTCGAAGCGGACGCTAAGATTCGAGAAGCCGCCCAACCGAAAAGCCATCATTTCAGCATAACCCCGCAAAACAAACTATAGACACCCACCCGGTTTTTTGTTAAAAAATGACCCGCTTCGTTGCATTAGCAAAAAACCAGGTAACGCTGGAAGGATCGGCCATGGGACAACTGGACGGGAAAAAAGCATTGGTAACGGGCGCGGCACGCGGAATTGGCCGGGCAATTGCCGAAAAACTGGCCGCCGAAGGCGCTGATGTAGTGGTGTGCGACTTGAACCGGGACTGGTTGGCGGAAACCGAGCAGGCTATCACGGCCTTGGGTCGCAAGGCCTTGACGCTGGCCACGGATGTCAGCCAGGCAAAGAGCGTCCAACATACAGTGGATGAGGCGCTGAAAGCCTTCGGCCGGCTGGATATCCTGATCAACAACGCAGGGATCACGCGCGACGGGTTTTTGGTGCGGATGTCGGAGGAGGATTGGGACCAGGTCCTCGCCGTTAACCTGAAGGGCACTTTTTTGTTTACAAAGGCAGTGTCCCGGGGCATGATGAAACAGAAGTCCGGGATTATCGTCAATTTGGCCTCAATTATCGGCTTGATTGGAAATGCCGGCCAGTGTAATTATGCTGCTTCCAAGGCAGGGGTAATTGCGCTGACCAAGTCGGCGGCCAGGGAGTTGGCGTCGCGCAACATTCGCGTCAATGCGGTGGCACCGGGTTTCATTGAGACCAAGATGACCGCGGCGTTGCCGGAAGCGGTGCGGGGAAAAATGTTGGATGCCATTCCGATGGCACGGTTTGGTTTGCCCGATGACGTGGCTAACGTGGTTTTGTTCCTGGCCAGTCCTGCATCTGCCTATATGACTGGCCAGGTTTTAAGCATCAGTGGCGGCATGGTGATGTAACAACAAGGTAGGAGGTTAAAACAATGGCACTTGAGGAAAAAGTCCGAGACATAATTGTGGAACAACTGGGTGTGAACCCGGAACAGGTAACGCCGGAAGCATCGTTTATCGAAGACCTGGGCGCAGATTCCCTGGATACCGTCGAATTGGTTATGGCCTTCGAAGAAGAATTCGGCGCTGAAATTCCGGATGAAGAAGCCGAAAAGCTGACCACCGTCGGCGCCGTCGTGAATTATCTGAAGGAAAAGGGTTTCGGCGAATAAGGGGTCATGGATTTGAAGGCCGAGGAACCGGGAAGACCGCCTCGGCCTTTTTATCACCACCGCCAACGCGGGCTGTGCCCACAACCCAAAAGAAAATCAACCACGGATTACAGGCATGTGGTCTGTCAAGTTGTTTGAGTAAGAATTATTAATGTTTTTTCTTCAAACTCTTTCAGA
>VSJD01000062.1 GCA_008636095.1 Kiritimatiellota bacterium
GAGATTTCTGGTGTGTACTGACGATATTATTCTGGAGGGTGAGCGGTTTCGTCTTAACATTGCACTTCACAAAACATCATGCTCATCTAAAAACCCAATACCAAGAAGCGTCCCCTTGACCGTTGTAGCCGCTCAAATACTTGTCCGCCAGATGAAATTGAAGATGCCCCCCGATGGCATAATCTTCCGCCAAGATAATGGCCAGCCGTATAGTGCTGGCAACTTTCGCTCACGTCTGCACCGTTTATGCACTAAAGCCAAGGTTCCCAAACGCCCGCCTTACGCTTTGCGACACACCTTTGCAACAAATCTGGCTGGTGATGGGACCAACAGGACCATCATCGGTCAGCTTATGGGGCATTCGACATTTCGTACTACCCAACGGTATATCGCGAACAATTTCGAGTATCAGCAAACTGCCATGGATCGCTTGGCGGATCGGTTTAGCGCCCTGGCAGACGACAAAATGGTGACAAAAGTTGTCCCCGTCAAAAAATAGGAATGAATGCCGTCGAAGCGCCAGATCGTGTAAGTGGTTGTAGGAAAGTATGATAGGTGGTGGGCCGTGCAGGGCTTGAACCTGCGACTTCTACCGTGTGAGGATAGCACTCTTCCACTGAGTTAACGGCCCATGCAACCAGAGAATAGAGGTCCGAGGACAGATATCAGCTCGTCAGCGAAAAACTGCAGACCAGCCGACAAAAAATCCTGATTCATTGGCGACAGATAATATGAAGGATTGCCCCCGGGGTTGTCAAGCGTGCACCGCAACATGCACCGGGAACATGCTATTTATCCCGGGACAGCTATTATTGTGGTTCGCTATGATGACGCAATCATTGATGGCGAACGGGGGCCTCTCATGTTCGGGGAGCGGGTGAAGGGAATTGAACCCTCACAACCAGCTTGGAAGGCTGGGGCTCTACCATTGAGCTACACCCGCCTACGCTAAAGCTTCGGCGGGCAGGCCCGCTAAAACCTTGAATAGACACCGCTAATCTACCTGGATTCGATCCCCAGTCAAGCAGATGTGCAAACCCTGCCGTAAAAATTACTACGATGCAAAAGTAGAATGCTGAAGGAAAATCAAGACGTTATACTTCAACAATCAGACCGTCGTAGGGAATCTCAATGCCGGAGGGTAGGGTCTGGCGGATGGTTTCGTGGTCCAGATCGTGGGTCATATGGGTAATGAACGAGCGGCGGGCGCCCAAGCGCTTAAGTTCGGCCACGCTCTGGTCCAACGTAAAATGGGTGGGGTGGGGCTTGCGTCGCAAGCCATCCAGAATCAGGCAATCCAGGCCGCTCAGGCGCTGAGCCACGGCTGCGCTCAACCGGTGACAATCGGGCACGTAGCCAAGTGTCCGCCCATCCGCCTCCAGCCGATACCCATAGGTTTCAATCCCGGCATGTTCCACCGCCAAGGGTTCAATACGCACCGGCCCGACCGCAAAGGGGGCCACCACCACCTGGAAATCCACGCGCGGATAGGAGAGCCCTGGCTGGACCACCTGGTGCACGTACGGAAAAAACTGGTTCATGGCCGCCATTGTGGCGGGGGAGCCATAGACCGGGATGACCGCATCCTGAACTTCATTGAACCGGCGGATATCGTCGAAACCGAAGACGTGGTCGGCATGGGCGTGGGTAATGAGCACGGCATCTACCCGATGCACGCCAAAGGTCAGCACCTGGTCGCGGAAATCCGGCGGGGTATCAATGATGATATGTTGGCCGGCGGCCTGTAAGTAGATGCTGGACCGCCGGCGTTTGTTGCGCGGATCAGGGGAACGGCATACGGCGCAGGCACACCCAATGGAGGGAACGCCGGTCGAGGTGCCAGTGCCTAAAAAAGTTATTTTCATAAGAACACCGGGCTATAAAAAAATTATTAACTACGCAAGTGCCTCTCCTGCAGGGGTGCGGATATGCTTGAGCCGCTTGCGAAACTCCTGCGGACTCGCGCTCCGTAGCAAAGGCGTACTTCGCAGAGTAGTACGCGGCGGAGCGCGTCCCATTTTTAAGAACATGCCGTTTTCGCCTTTCCCCCGTGATTTTTACCAGAGGCTTACTTGAAAGAATAGGGTCTTCTCCCTCCGAAAGGCAAACAAAAAATATTTTTTGCTTGTCTTTCAGAAGTAAAAAACTTTATTGTTGCAAACAAGCACATCAGCGCCTTTATGGTAAGGGAGCCTGAGTAGCTGCTTTTTTGTGTCGTAATAATAAAGAGGATATCCGGATATGCCACTAAAAAAATATTCCATTAAGCCGACGGATTCATCAGCCCAGTCAAATTCGGCTAACCGGTCATCGCAACGAAGGCGCCAATATATGAAGCAGACCATACCAAGAATGGCCGGACTTCTTGTCTGGCTGGTGTGCGGCTGCGGTTCGGTGTTTGCCGCCGAAGTGCCGGGCGTTATCGCCCGCCCGCCGATTCCCGCCATCTGGTGGCTGGCGCCCGTGGGGGCGTTGTTGGCCCTGGCGGCGGCGGCGGTCTTCTATATCTGGATGAAGAAGCAGGCCGAAGGCGATGCAACCCAGATCAAGATTGCCGCGGCGGTCCGTTCGGGCGCGAGCACCTATCTCAAACAGCAATACAAAGTAGTAGCAATCGTTTTCGTCGTGGTCTTTGCCTTGCTCCTGCTGATGGCCGTGGTGTTCAAAACGCAGTCGGTGTTGGCGCCGTTTGCGTTTCTGACGGGCGGGATCATTTCGGCACTGACCGGTTTTCTTGGCATGAAAACGGCCACTTACGCCAACAGTCGTACGGCCCATGCCGCCAAGGATTCGCTGAACGCCGGACTGCGGCTGGCTTTCCGCAGCGGCGCCGTCATGGGCTTGAACGTGGTGGGCTTCGGCCTGCTGGCGATCTCCGGCTGGTTTTTCTGCCTCTACACCCAAACCAATCTGGATATTGTGTCGCTGACGACCGTCTTGCTGGCCTATAGTTTGGGCGCCAGCCTCCAGGCGTTATTTGCGCGCGTGGGCGGCGGTATTTTCACCAAGGCCGCCGATGTCGGTGCGGACCTGGTCGGCAAAGTCGAGGCGGGCATTCCCGAGGACGACCCGCGTAATCCGGCGACGATTGCCGACAACGTGGGCGACAATGTCGGCGATGTGGCCGGTATGGGCGCGGACCTGTACGAGTCTTTTTGCGGCGCGATCCTGGCGGCTTCCGTGCTGGGGGCTTCGGCCTTTGTGGTCGAGTCCGCCGACAAAGCCTTGAATGCGGCCATATTGCCGATGGTCATTGCCGGTCTGGGCGCCGTCTTGAGCATTCTGGGCATCCTGGTCGTGCGCACCAAGGAAAATGTCTCGCAGAAAGCCTTGCTGCAAGCGCTGGGCCGGGGCGTCCATCTAAGTTCGGTGCTGATTGTGATTGTTTCGTTTTTTGCGGTCAGATGGCTTTTGCCCGACCAAATGGGACTGTTTTGGGCGATTGTCAGTGGGCTGGTCTCCGGCTTGGTGATCGCGAAGGCGACCGAGTATTACACGTCTGCGGAATACAGGCCGACAAAATTCATCGCCGATCAGGCAAAAACGGGGCCGGGCACCGTGATTATCGGCGGCTTGGCCATCGGGTTCCTTTCGACCTGGATTCCCGTGCTGGCCGTTTGCCTGGGAATTATGATCGCGTTTGGATTTGCGGGCGGCTTTGCGAATCTGGAATGGGGCCTTTACGGCATCGGTCTCGCGGCCGTCGGGATGCTGTCCACCTTGGGGATCACGCTGGCCACGGATGCCTATGGCCCGATCGCCGACAATGCCGGCGGCAATGCCGAGATGAGCCATCAGCCGCCTTTCGTGCGCGAGCGCACGGACGCCTTGGACGCCCTGGGTAATACGACCGCCGCCACAGGCAAGGGGTTTGCGATCGGCTCGGCGGCCTTGACGGCGCTGGCCTTTTTAGGGGCCTATATGTCGGAAGTCCGCGTGAGTATGGTCCGCCTGATGGGCAACGTGGATGCCGCCGCAGCGCACAAGATCATGACTGAGCCGCTGGCGGACTTTGTGAAGCAGTTTGACATTTCGTTGCTGAATCCCGCCGTGCTTTCGGGAATGTTCATTGGAGCGATGCTGGTCTGCGTGTTCTGCGCCTTGACCATGCTGGCGGTAGGCCGTACGGCGGCCAAAATGGTCGAGGAAGTGCGGCGTCAATTCCGTGAAATTATCGGGATCATGGACGGCAAAAACGAGCCGGATTACGCGGCCTGCGTGGCGATCAGCACCCGCGGTGCGCAACAGGCCATGGTGTTGCCGAGCTTGTTGGCGGTGATTGTGCCCGTGGTGATCGGATTGGTGCTGGGGGTGCCCGGCGTGATGGGCCTGCTGGCCGGCGGATTGAGCACCGGGTTACTGGTTGCCGTGATGATGGCCAACGCGGGCGGCGCCTGGGACAATGCCAAGAAGTTCATTGAAGGCGGCAATTTGGGTGGCAAAGGCAGCGATGCGCATCGGGCAGCCGTGGTTGGCGACACTGTCGGCGACCCTTTCAAGGACACCTCGGGCCCGGCGCTGAACATTCTCATCAAGCTGATGAGCATCGTGAGCGTGGTCGTGGCCGGTATGGTGGTGAAGTTCTCGCCGGTCATTGCGCACCTGCTGGGTATGAAATAGGCGTACCCGTGACACAAAAGGAGACAGGGCTGTGGTTAACAGGTTGTATGGCCGGGGACGCTGTCTTGCGGAACAATTCTTCAAGAAACACGACGCCATACTGATCGAGCAATACAATCAACTCGATCAAATGAAACGGAATCATGAGGCGTTGGCGGCGGTCTCTGGCATCAGCAATCCTATGGTTTTGAAGAAACTGGCGGAATTTGAGGTGTCGCCGCACGTCCTGGCATCTCTGGCTGTCATCCCGTTAGTGGAGGTTGCATGGGCCAGCGGGAAAGTGAATGACAGCGAGCGGAAAGCTGTCCTTGCCGGGGCAGCAGGCACCGGAATCGCAAGAGGCTCCATGGACTATGCGCTTCTCGACGAGTGGCTCAAACACCGTCCGCCCCCTAAACTACTGGAAGCTTGGAGGCACTACATATCGGGCCTTTGCGAAACGATGAGCGCAGAGGAACGAGAGACGCTGAGATCGGACCTCTTTACGCTGGCACGGAGGGTAGCGGAGGCTGACGGCGGCTTCCTCAACCTTGTGTCGAAGATCTCGGCTGAGGAACAAGCTGTTCTGGACAGACTGGAAAGCGCGTTCCCCCCACCGCACCCGTCCGGGCACTAGATTACCGCGTCAGCGCGCGGTTGCCGTGTTTGAATTCAGTTGCTTCCTTCGTTCACGCTTTTCCGCCCGCGCAGATGCGCAGGCCGCACCGGCGCAAACAGCGGTCAACAGGATGAGTTCCTCGCCGCCGTCAATCATATTTAGCGCCCCCATACGAACCAGACCAGCAGGCTGGCGGCCGTGACTGAAACCAGCGTAAAGGGGATGCCGATCCGGCTGAATTCCCAGAAGCTGACTTTATGGCCGGTCTTCTTGAGTAGCCCCATGGTGACGATGTTGGCGGATGCGCCGATAGGTGTGATGTTGCCGCCAATACTGGCGCCCAGCAGGAGCGCAAAGAGAAACAGGGTTGGTTCCACGCCCAGCTTGTGCGCGATCAGAATGGCCACCGGTAACATGGCGGCCAGGAACGGCACGTTGTCAATAAAGGCCGAGAGCAAAACCGACACGACAATCAGGAAAACATAGCCCAACAGAAGGTTGCCGCCGATCAGGCGCGACATGGCCGTGGCGATGGTTTCGGTCCAGCCGGTGAAGGTCAGACTGCCCACCAGGACAAACACGCCCACGAGAAAGAAGGTGGTATCCCAGTCGAGCGCCTTGATGCGGTGCACAAAGGGACTGCGATGATAGAACATATCCAGGCCGATGCCGATACCGGCGGCTACCAGGCAAAGAATGCCGGCCAGATAGCTGAAATCGGCATCGAAGAACGAAGACAAGGCCAGGGCGCCGATCAGCGCGATCAGGAGGACCGTGGGAAACCAGGTTTTAATTTTTTCCGATAACGGCAGTGCGGTTTTTTGCCGATGCGCCCGGAAGAGCCAGGCCAGGTAAACCAAGGAGGCCAGCGCGCCCAATTCGACGGCGAAAAACAAACTGGGTCGGCCCTTGTAGAAAAAGAAATCCATGAAATTCATCTTGGCGAACCCGGCCAGGAGCATGCTGGGCGGGTCGCCGATCAAGGTGGCTGCGCCCTGCAGGTTGGAGGAAACGGCGATGGCGATCAGCAGTTTGACCGGGGAAATTTTTAGTTTTTCGGCTAACGCCAGGGCGATGGGGGCAATGATCATGACCGTGGCCACGTTTTCGACAAAGGCGGAAATTCCCCCGCTGAGCAGGCAGATGAACAGCATGGCCGTGCGCGTGTTGGGCGCGCGTTGCACGATCCGCTCGGCCAGGAAAGCCGGCATCCGGCTTTCAATGAACAGGTCGGCCAGCACGAGGGTGCCAACAAAAATACCCATGACGTTCCAGTTGACGGCCTGGAACACCTGGGCCGGCGTCAACGTGCCGGTCAACAACACCAGGAGCGCTCCCGCGATAGCCACCCAGGCTCGCCGGCGTGGCAGGATAATGAACAGGCTATAGGCCGCGATAAAGATAATCAGCGCAATCAGTTTGACATCCATGGCGTGTGTTTTTCCTTACAGGATTAATCAAGCGAGAACCACTGTACCAAGCGGTCTGAAATAATCCACAAGAAATGGATGGCCTCGGACAAGCGTCGCTTTAATTTGTTGGACGAAACCGCAAAAGCAATATAGTATTACTTTTAGATCGCATATTTTGTGGGAGAATAACCATGCCAATCAAAGTAAATATCAGCAAAAAAGAAACGGGCCACTTTGTAGTCGCGGTCGAGGGCCGGCTGGATTCGGAAACCGCGCCGCAATGCGAAGCTGAGATCAAACACCTGCTGGTGTCATCTACCCGGAGTCTTACGTTTGATTTCAAGCACCTGGACTACATCAGCAGTATGGGCCTGCGCGTCATCGTTGGGGCCATGAAAGCCATCGCAAAGCAGAAGGGCCGGGTGGTGGTGCGTAATGCCCAGCCCCCGATCGCCAAAGTCTTCGAGATCGCCGGCCTGATCCCAGCGGATATTGCCGAGAGCGAACGCTCGGCCGATATCTTCCTGGACGCCATCCAGCGCAAGGAAGCCGTGAAAGAGCAGGACGTGTCCGACTAATGGATGACGGGTGGTTGTCTGCCGTCACGTTGACCGTGCAAGCCTAGACTGCTTGCGGCGTGGGTGGCTACAACAAAATAATTTCGTTGTAACGCGAAGAGAGGATCGCGTCCTCAGCCTTCTGCGCCGCTCCGGCGTTCCAGGACGCCAAAATCTTTCGGTTTTGGGGCGGGGCTTTGCCATGACACCACGATCAGACAAGATCACATTGCCTAACGGCCTGGCCGTTCATTACCTGATGTCGGGCGCGGGATCTGTTCCGATTCTTTTTCTACATGGCTACAGTTTGTCGGCGCAGACCTGGGTCAGGATAATGCCCATGTTGCCCGCCGCCTATCGTGCCTATGCGCTCGATATTCGCGGATTCGGCCAGTCCGACAAACCGGCAGGCGGCTATACGTATGAGGTGTTGGTTGAGGATCTGGCCGCGTTTCTTGATGCCCTGAACCTGCCTAAGGCCGTTTTTGTGGGACATTCCTTTGGCGGTTGTATTCTTCAGCATTTTGCCGTTCGATACCCGGATCGGCTCCAGGCGCTGATTCTTTCCAACACCTACGCCTGCAATCTGCCCCCCGGGGGAATCACCGCGGGAGTACAGACGCGCCTCGATGGGTATGGAACGGAAGCGCAAAACCGGGAGATTTTCAGCCGCACCGTGCCCCGCTATTTTGATCCTGCCAATGTGACTCCGCAGGATGTTGCTTCTTTTATCGCGCTGGCGCTTCAGGCGGGCAATCCGGCGTTGAAGCAGACGCTGAGAACGATGTATGCATCACCTGCCATTCCCTCGAAATGCCTGGCCGCCATTCAAGCGCCCACGCTGATTATTGTCGGGACGCATGACCCATATGGCACTTTCGATCAGGCCGTGGCGCTGAGCGATTGGATTCCGAACAGCCGTATTGCGGTCATGCCCCGCTGCGGTCACAGCCCCATGTGGGAGCAGCCGCAGGAATACGTTGGGATCCTAATGGACTTTCTTCGTTCGTAACGGGACACAATGAAATGAATAGAGAAGGTTTTGTCCATGCCGCGTTTTTTATCAGGCCGTGTTTTTTGTTTTTACAATCGGGTTGTATTTAACTATAAAAGCCGTTATCAAGCTCCTGTCCGACTTTTGTCATGAGGAAACAAGTGCTGACTAACCCTATGCTCGGAAACCGCCATGCGTGAACCGAATTTTAATAATCTACTCAAAGTCTTGCGCTGTGAAGTCCCTGAACGTCCTACGCTGTTCGAGTTTGGTATGAACAGCCGGATATACCAGAAGTTGGCGGGTTCGGCCTGGACGGATGATCCGGATACGCTGAAGCAATTGCGTATGCTGATCGCCGCGTTCAGGGCGGCTACGCGCTGGGCACAGGCAACAGTGTGCCGGAATTCATTGACGACGACAAATATCTGGCCATGGCTGCCGTTGCAACGGGTTTGTAGCAAAGCGCTTCTATTATTGGTGTTGACGATTACATAGCAGGCAGTAGCCTGCGTGAGGAGGGAACGATGAAACGAAGGATTATGCAAAAGGGCTGGGTGGTATTAGCGCTGAGCCTGGTTCTGGGGGCTTATGACCCGACATGCGGGGCGGCCCCGGCAACCGCCGTGCCGGCCGCAGCGGATATGCCGGCAGAATGGGTTAAAACCGAAATCTATTTTGGACGTGACCTGCCCGGCGGGCAGGAAATATCACGATGGGCATGGGCGGATTTCATGGACAAAGTGCTTACCCAACATTTTCCCAAAGGCTTGACAGTCTATGAGGCGTATGGCCAGATGCAACATGCCGATGGCCGTATCGAAAAACAGTCTACCTGGGTGGTGGCCGTCGTGCATCCCAAAGATCCCGCGATAGATAAAACAATCCAGGAAATCATTAATGTTTTTCGCAAGCAATTCAACAAGGCCCAGGTGGTGCACGTGAGCACCCCGGTAATCTCTGCCCGGTTTTACGCGGACTGAGATATTTCCGGCTCGTTACCAGTATTCCCGGTTAACCGGCGGTATCGGAGGAGCCATGAGTCTGAAGGTCAACACGCAGATTCCCGGCGGCAATGCCGCGGATGTCGAGATCCTGGAAGACGGCATCTGTCCCGAGGTGCGCTTCGCCTCCGATCCCTATGAGGCCCCCGAGGCGCTCTGGTTCTGCTTTCGCTTGGTGGAGACGGCGAGCGATCCGGCGCGTCAGACCAAGGTGCGCCTGACCTGGAAGCACTTCGACACCATGCTGGGCAGTTCCGACTCCACGGCCTGCCGGCCCGTTTTCCAACCGGCCGGCCATGCGTGGTCCCGGCTTAAGCAGTGTGAGGAAAAACGCACGCCGGACGGCCGGCGGGAGGTGTCATGGCTGATTCCGCATCCCGCGCCGATAACCGATGTTGCGTTCTGTTTTCCCTACGGTGAGGCCGATGTGCAGGCGCTTCTGCAGCGCTATCCCAACTACTGGCAGTCGGCGGTGATCGGGGTGAGCCAGGGCGGCCGGCGTATTGTGCGGCTGAACAATGCCGTCGGCTCACAGGATGGCAGGCAGCCCGGCTTCTACATCGTGGCCCGCCAGCATGCCGGGGAAACGCCGGGCTCATGGGTGCTCGACGGATTACTCCAGCATCTGGCCCAGATCCGCAAGGCCGGTTACGTTGTCTGGACGGTGCCGTTTGTGGACGTTGACGGTATCGTCCGCGGATACTACGGCAAGGACGGGTTTCCATATGATCTTAATCGTGCCTGGGGCCAGCCGCCTATGCGCCATGAAACGCTGGTCATTCGGCAGGATGTCCTGCGCTGGAAGGCGCGTTGCC
>VSJD01000061.1 GCA_008636095.1 Kiritimatiellota bacterium
GTCCGATCCTGGCGCTGGACCTTCACGCGCCGGGCGCCTGTGAGCGGGAAGGTGTCTATGCTTATGTTGGCGGCGACGCGAACGGCCCCCTTGCGGCCGAGGAAACGAAGTGGTGCAACGTCCTGCAAAACGAACTGCAGGCCGAGTTCGCCGCACCGGAATTTAAGCGGGTCGCCAACTATCCGTCCCGCTGGACCACGCCCGGGTTCGCGACCTTCCTGTGCAGTGAACTCGGGGTGCCCGCATTGAGCCTGGAGACCCCATACGCATTGGCGGGCGGAAACCTCCTGACGCAGAAGAGCTACCGGGAAATCGGCCGTCGCCTGGCGATGGGCTTTTTCCGTCGGCATGGGTGAGCATGGGATCAACGAAACATGAATGTTTTATCACTGGAAAAAGAAGCGTGCGGTGATAATTTGAAGGAACTGTTCGCTTTTGTGGAACAGGCTCTGACCAGTTTGAACACGCCTGCATCGGATCGGGACAAGATGATGATGGCCCTGGACGAGGCCCTGACCAACGTGGTACTTTATGCCTATCCCGAAAATCAACGTGGTACGGTGGGCATTCGTATTTGCCGCAACGACAACACGATCACGGCGGAAGTCGTGGACCATGGAAAACCGTTCGATCCCACGGCGCATCCGGCGCCCGATATCACCCTTCCGATCGAGCAGCGTCCCATCGGCGGTTTGGGTATTCACCTGATGCGGAACCTGGTGACCAGCCTGCGGTACTATCAAAAAAAAGGGGAAAACCGTTTAGTTCTAACCACATCCTGGGAGAAAACCATATGAGTGACGCGATCTTATTTGTTGACGAAACCCGGCAGGATGTCAAACTCGTGCATGTCATGGCTCAGCGCCTGTTGGATCCCCAACAGGCCGATACCCTTGCCCGCCATCTGGGTGGGCTGTTCGAGTCCGGCGTGCTGTGCGTCCTCGTGGACCTGGGTAGCGTCCAGCGTCTGTCCAGCATCTTTTTCCGGTCATTTATAATGGCCGGCAAGAAAGCCGGCGAGAAAAAAGCCAAACTGGCCTTTTGCAACCTTTCGCCCGTTATCCAGGAAGGCTTCACGATCACCGGCCTCACCGATCTCTTCCCGATCTACAAGAACGAGAACGACGCGCTCAGCAAATTGGCGGGGAAATAGAATTGTTTTTTGACGAAAGGGACAAGCCATAGACTGCATAAAATCAACGGTGAAAATTTCCAGCGACGGTGAAGATCTTCCTGACATCCCACATCAGCGGGCCGTGGATAAGCGATTCCGTTATGTATGTTGGTGGTTGACCATCTTCGGGATTAGCATAGGCTTTTTTGAAGCGGCGGTGGTTGCCGATTTGCGCGCTATATTCTGTCCCGATAACAATCTTTTTCCATTGTGCATCAAGGTCAATCGGCTGGGGTTGATTGAAATCGGAAGAGAGTTCTTTTCGCTGGTGATACTGGTTGCGGTCGCGTGCCTGGCAGGCTGGGAATCCAAGGCCAGGGTCGCGTGCTTTGTTATTCTCTTTGGACTATGGGATATTTTTTACTACGTGTTCCTTAAGCTCATCATTGACTGGCCGGCATCGCTGCTGACGTGGGACCTGTTGTTCCTGATTCCGGTTCCCTGGGTGGCGCCGGTCATCGCCCCGGTTCTGGTTTCACTCGCCTTCATTGGCGGTGGATTCTTGGTTCTGCGGATGAGCGCGCGGGGGATTGCGTGGCGCTGCAACCGATGGGGTGTTATTGGGTTTCTGCTGGCGTATGGAATCATATTCTGGTCATTTATCCTGGACTGGCGTCATATTGCGGCGGGTGGTGTGCCGCGCTCCTTCCCCTGGGGTATCTTTTGTGCCGGGGAGCTCCTGTTAATTTGGGTTTTCAGTTTTGTTTACCGGGGTAGCCTTAGCCGAGCATCGCATGAAACCAACCACTGACTTTCGGCAGGACAAGGGGCCTGGTACGGTCACGCGCCGTCTCATTTTGGCCACGCTGGCTCAAGCGGTTGTGGTGCTTCTGGCCGGGTTAAACTTGAGTTTGCACTTTTCCGCTCAGCCTGTCGGTTCTTTCGATCTGGTGCGTTGGCGGGAAATTTTTTCACTATTGGTGATCGTACCCGTCTCCATAGGAATCATGTTCCAAGTCATCTGGATTCTTGAACAAGGGCGCCGGGACGCGAAGTGGCCCATCATGATCGTCGGCGTATGTGCGTGTCTGCTGGGCATCTCCATGGGGGTGCACGAGCCCATTAATGCCCTGCCTCATCTTCAACGGCTTCCGGCCCTGGAATTCTGGGATGAGCTCTTCAGCCATGCTATCTTTTATCTGGCGTTTGTAGGTATTTCCCTGTCGTTGCTCTGGAGCCAGGTGCGCAATCCTTTGCCCACCACGATGAGCCGATGGACCACCACGGTGTTTGGATGTATTGCGATCATGGCCGGGGTGGGAATCTTTCTCACCTTGTTGCCCGGGGGCGCCATCGGGATTGACCTGGCGGTCATTGCCCTGGTTCTGTTTACGGCGGAGTGGATGAGGAAGGGCAAACCCATGCGGCAACTTCCCCTTGCGATTGTTATTGAATGGCCTTGCCTTCTGGCTTTTCTTGGATTGGTGGCGCAGCGATTCCTGTCAGGACGATGGTAAGCAAGCCGGATATGACGAAGGAAAAGTTTACAATGGACAGTAATTGTACCCCTCATGGCTTAGATATAAGCGGTGATCGCCAGCTGTCCCAGGGAATTCGGAATGATGAATCCTCGGAGCAGTACCTGAAAAAACAATTATTGCTTCTGCATCAGGTAGGCAATGAGTTGTCGATGGCAGGTTCCCTTGACGAATTGTGCCGGCTGGCTGTTGTCCGGGGGCGGCAACTTCTGGGCTATCAACGGATCGGGCTCTGGTTTCGCGTGGCGCATTCGATGGTGATGACCGGTTCCTTCGGTGTGGATGAGCAAGGTAAAATCCGCGATGAACACGGCAAGTCGTTGAACGTATCCGCCGATTCGCCCATGGGGCAAGTGCTCAATCATCAAAAAATATTGTTAGTCAATATCAACTGCCAGCTCAGGAACAACATGGGGGAGGTGGTGGGACATGGCATTCACGTAATTGCCGGCCTGTGGGATGGCGCCAGGGTGGTCGGTTGTATCTGCATGGATAATCTGCTGGAGCCGCACCGTTCCCTGCAGGAAACCGAGGGGGAGATATTAAAGCTCTATGCTTCCACTTTGGGTCATCTGGTCAACCGCAAGCGGGCCGAGGAAGAACTGCAAAAAGCCAAAGATGTTGCCGACGCGGCCAACCGGGCCAAAAGCTTTTTCTTGGCGAACATGAGCCATGAGATCCGGACACCCATGAACGCCATCATGGGCTTCACCGATTTGGTGCTCAGGTCCGAGCTGGCCGCCGAACAGCGTCGGTCCCTGGAAATAGTCCAAGCCCGCAGTAAAGATTTGCTGGTGCTGATCAATGATATCCTGGATCTCTCCAAGATCGAGGCGGAACGGCTGGAATTAAAACCGGTTCAATTCAATATTACGCAAACGCTAAACGATATTGTCGGAACGTTTTCATTGGATACAACAAAAAAAGAATTGCGCCTGCGCGTAGACATCTCCCGCGAATTTCCGGAGGTCATATATGGAGATCAACAGCGACTGCGGCAGGTCCTGGTTAACCTGGTGGGCAACGCCGTCAAGTTTACTGAACAAGGCGAGATCATCATAAAGGTCGAGCGTGATGGGGGTTATCCAGGATCGGGCGATTATCTCCCGCTCCATTTTCAGGTTCAAGATAACGGTATTGGGATACCGGCGGATCAGCAGAAGGTGATTTTCGAATCTTTTATCCGGGATAATAATTTGATTCCCAAATATGGTGGCATGGGACTCGGGCTGGCCATTGCCAAGCGGCTGGTGGAGATGATGGGTGGCAACATATGGTGTGAGAGCGAGGTGGGTAAAGGCAGTACCTTCCATTTTACCGTTCGGTTCCTGCGCCAGAGGGTGGGGGATAAGCTCCAGGGCAATGCGATACGAGCTACAGCACCTGCCCGGCGTCGCCAACTGCGCGTCCTGATTGTTGAAGATGATGCCGGCAGCCAATTGCTGGCCCAGTTGTTATTGGAAGAACTTGGACATCGGATAACTGCCGTTACCACGGGGAAAGAAGCCTTGCGGATATTATCGAAAAATGATTTTGATTTGGTCTTGATGGATGTCCACATTCCGGAAATGGACGGGCTGGAAGCTACCAGGCAAATACGAAATCCAGCTTCGCTGGTACGCAATCATAACATTCCGATTATTGCCATGACCGCTAGTGCCATGAAAATTGATGAAGAAGCATGTATTCAAGCCGGTATGAATGAATATATTTCAAAACCAATGCTGTCCCATGAACTGGTGGCCGCGATTGACAAGATTATAAGGTGATGCCGGTTCAATAGAAAGACTGACAATATGCTTGCCAAAGTGCATTCCGGCGTGGTGTGTGGTGTTGACGCCTATCCCCCTTCGCTTGAAATAGCTTCCGTCTTCGCCAAGGCTTCGCCGGACAAGTCGGGGGACAAGTGCCGTTGAACGCGTGAGGTCGTCATGTTGGCGAAAGTACACAGTGGGGCAGTCTGCGGTGTTGATGCTTACCCCGTGGAAATCGAAGTCAACACGGGCCGGGGCGGGAATTAGTGGTTGTGGTGGACGTGCTGATTAAAATGAATTCAGAGTGTCAGGGGCTTTAACCATTATAATTATCAAGGAGCGTAACCATGGAGCACAAATTCAGGAAAATCAGTCTGGATAAGGATAATGCCCAAATAACCCGCGACCTGCAAACCTATCAAAATAAGGCCCTCGAATTAGGCGCAACCAAAGCCAAGATCATCAGGGCCGATGAAATAATCGTGGATGAACGCGTGACACTCAAATGTCAGGTCCCGCGCTGTTTCGGGTTCGGAACGGGCGCCAACTGCCCACCCAATACGCTGAAGCCCGCCGAAATGCGCAGTCTGCTGGAGAAATACCGCCAAGCTGTGTTCTTTGTGAAGGAAGTCCCTTCCGCTGTAATTGTCAGGGACAAGGCAACGATCAAAGAACGCGTCAAGGCTTACCTGGAAGTTTTCAAAATCGTCACGGATATTGAGGCAATGGCTTTTTACGATGGACACTACCTGGCATTCGGGCTCGGCGCCGGATCATGCCGCCACACGTTCTGTGGCCTTGAGGAAAACTGTGCCGCTTTGAAAGGCGAAAAATGCCGCTTCTCCCTGCGTTCCCGACCATCCATGGAGGCCGTCGGTCTGGACGCCTACAAGATGGCGGCCTGCGCGGGATGGGACATCTATCCCATTGGCAGCAACGCCAAACCGGAAGATATTCCATTTGGCCTGCTGGCCGGCATCATTATCGTGGAGTGAAGACTTCTGCGCCAAGTTTGCCAAAAGCCCCATCATTGTGGGATGGGCCGGTGGCTTTATTTTGAACCCTTGGCAAATTCAGGGAAGGAGCCATTGGTTTTCAGGTTCTTAAGAAATTCCTTAACCATGTTTTCGCGGATGAAAGAAGGCGGCTTAATAATGGCGGCCAAGTGTGATAAATTCAGCTCGAACATGAAGCGTTGCAATTGCAGTTATGATCCCTGCGATAAAAAAGGCAACTGCTGTGCGTGTATCCAATATCACCTGAGCATGAAGGAGCTGCCTGCTTGTGCGTTTCCAGATGAGGTTGAAAAAACTTTTGACAGGTCATTTGCAAAATTCTGCAAAATCTATGGGAAGTGATTTACTGATTAAAATGAATCCGGATTAAGGGTGGGGTTGATTTCTAATCATCGTTCAATTGATAATCTTGATGGACACGGGGGATAATTTAATAGAAGATGAGCCTCCTGGGAAGGCATTCATCTATAATGTTTAATTCGGCAACTGAATTACGAGGGCCATATGAAACAGCAACATCTGGTTCTAGTAGTAATTGCGGCAATAGCGCTAAATCCTATCTGCGGCCTCGCGCGACTAGACGAAACAGAGGCGCAATGCGAGCAACGATATGGAAAGCCGCAGAATTCACTATCTGACAAAAGCTTTCCAATCCTGTCAGGTGCTGTAAATCGAATCTATCAATATCAAGGTTGGTGCATCAGGATTGCGTTTATTGACGGCAAAGCCGTGATAATTAGCTACTCGAAGTCAGCAAAAGCGGCAGGTGGTATTACGATTCGTAATGACGAGGTCAAGGCCATCCTCGATGCCGAAGGAAACGGGGGAGAATGGAAAGGGTCAAGGAATTTTAATCTGTTTAAACCGGGTCATCCCAAGAAATGGAGCAATACCAACGGCTCGATTGCATATTTGGTGGGCATTACAAGAGCCGTCCTGGTTGTCGAATCCCCAAAGGTGGAAGAATTAAATAAAGCGCAAGCACAGACGACGGAAGAACCGCGCAAGGAAAGCATCCCGAAATTCTGAAAAGAACGAATGCCGAATCCCATTAGGGACATTGCATATTAAAAGATGCGCCTCCTGGGAAGGCATTCATATACAATGTTGAAATTTGTAGGGAAGTAGCGGCGTAAGTCTTTGGTGTGGAGTGGAATGATATTGTGATCCTGAACGCTAACGACTGTGAACAAGTTGGAGTATTCCAAGAATCTCGGACTGACCCCTTTCCCTCCAACGATGGGCGATAGGAATAGCATAGGGTAAATGTCAGCGTTTGTGTTTAAAGTGAACGAGGACATCGCTGTCAGGAAGATGTTCTTCTACGTCCCGCTGAAAATTGTCGGTAAGCTCTGCGGTCTCGATGACGGTCATATTACCTTTTACTAGAAAACACACATCCACGAATATCTTGCCTCCGGCCTTCCTCGTACGCAGCCTGACTACCCCGAATGAGTGCGGCTTATATTTATCAACGATTTTGCGCACGGTGGTCTGGATGTGTTCTCCGGGCGCGGCATCGAGAAGTTCCGGCACTGTATGGCCCATGGTCTTCAATGGCTCAATGACAAGGACCATCGCAAGTATTATAGCCATGGATGGGTCGACATACGGTGTGATATTCGTATAGCCCTTCGCGCGTAAGATAAGCCCTATGAGAAAACCCGCTGCAATGCCGAATGACAGCATGGCCTCGATCTTCCACTGCATGGCTGCGCCTTTTAGCATGGCAGAGTCGGTCTTGCGGCCTATTGAGGCAATATACCACATTATCAGGATAGAGATGAGGCCTGATACGACCTCTACTATGACCGGCAGGCTGTAGCCGGTGATATCGTCCGGATGGAGTATATCCTGTATGGCGAAGTTAACGCTTACGAAGCATGTTATGATGATGAGCCCGGCCTGTATCACCACCGTAAATGGTTCGTATTTCGTATAGCCGAAATTGTACCTATGGTCAGGCGGCCGGTGGACTGTCTGTACAGAGAAACGCGTCAGGAGCGCTACGACGAATATTACGAAGATCGTTACCGCGTCCAGGAGAAGCGTTATTGAGTCAGAGACAATGCCTACTGCCGCGATGATAAGGAACGATATGCCGGAGCCGTATATAGATAGCTTTACGGCTCGAGACTGCAGCTCCTGCTTTGATGGGCCTTTAATATCTTTTGTCATAAGCATTGTATATTATATAGTCAGATTGCCAAACACCCAGCTATTATAGACCTTTCCCACAGTCCGTCCATACCGATCTTATCCTGGTCACGTCAGGGTTATTCGCCCCATTCGAGATATCATCGCGGGCCGGCTTGTTGTCCAGCCCTACCGGGTGGATGTGGCCAAAGTATTTGAAACGCATTTGATCTATGAGGAGGATTTTGCCGATGTCAAGGGCCAGTCCTTCGACGTTGCTCAGGATGAAGCAGAACATGCCAAGCGGGCAATCGAGGTGGCGGTGGCCGGCGGGCATAATCTGCTCATGATCGGGCCGCCTGGGAAGGCATTCATCTCCAGTGTTGAAATTCGGAGGGAAGCTGCTTAGTGTAAGTCGCTGTAGATGAATATTTAGGGAGTGTAGGGTTGGTCTGGTCAAGGGCTGTAATAGGGGTGGTTTGCTTGGTAATCGTTCCGGATGGCGGCTCAGCATGGAGGCTGGCGGTTGAAACGTGGCTAGCGGCCCTTGTAGTAGGAAGTCACTGGGAGAACCATGATATACGTTGGCGAAGTACTTCGTTTACACAAACTCTGGCTGACTGACAATCAGAAGGGCAAGAAAGCCGACCTGACTGGAGCGGACCTTGTCAGTGCAGAGCTGACTACTGTTAATCTGCGATATGCCGTCCTACGAAATGCCAAGATGTCAGCTTCCATATTCAACTATAGTGATCTAAGCCATTCAGATTTGCATGGTGCTGACCTGGGTGCTGCCAGCCTGATTGGTGTTGACCTGACTGGTGCCAACCTGACTGGTGCCAACCTGAGTTTCGCCACACTGACCGACGCCAACTTGAGTAACGCTAATTTGAGACATGCAAATCTCGGTGGCGTTGAAATGTTCAATGTCAACCTGAGCGGTGCTGATCTACGAGGTACCAACCTGAGAGCTTGCGACATGGGCGGGGGCAACCTAGATGGTGCCGATCTGCGAGGTGCCGACCTGGGCGATTCCGACATGACCAGGTGTCATATTCCCAATCATAGTGGCGCCATCCTTAGCGATGACGATCCTAGAATTGCCAACCTGAAGAAGAACACATAGATCCTCGCTTACTTGAACGGTAGAATGGACCATCGTACACAACACAATGCAGTTGTAATCGATCCACTCGGATGCAAATCCAAACCATGGTTTGAAAATTACCAAGTACATAGCATGCAAATTAATGCGCCTCCTGGGAAGGCATTCATCTCCAGTGTTGAAATTTTGAGAGAAGTGTGTGCGTAACATATTTGAATTGAATTAATTATCAGTTAAATTGGTAGTATGCGAAGCACAATGAAAAACCCCGCACTATTTCCGGAGGAACCAAAATGGATGAGATGCGTAAGACTCCCAAGCTGAGCAAGATGACTATTGCCCTCGCTTTTGTTGGCGTGATAATGTTGGTTTGGGGTATGGTGACAATGAACCCTGCGGATAGGGACACGGCTCTCTTTGGGATGTTTGTCATGGGGTTAACTTTTCTGATAGGATTCAGTCCAGTTTTTGCTGCTTGTGCTCCCATAAAGTGTCGCGAGGGGTCTTATTTTTCGTTGATAGACACATTATTTCGCGCGGCGGGATTAATAGTCAGTGTGTTTTCTTTTCTTGTATTGTTGATTGCTATTCCGAACATACTGGGCATAATCGTTTTAGATCCGTCTAAGTACATAGTTGTTAATTCAAGTACGAAAGCTTTTATCCGATACGCAACATGGGCGGATGTTGCTCCAAGAAGCGTTTTGTATATATTCCTATTTATCATTTTTTGGATTGGGGGTGAAACTCTTCTAATTTTACTTGCAATAGGATGTTACAAGAATATGAAAGATTGTTTTAATCGCTTCAGAGGCATTGAACAATCTGTTACAGACAGGCCATATTCTTTAGCTATTAAAAAACGAGATTCAGCGATGGTTAAGTTATTAGAGGAAAAAGGTGCGAAATAGCATGTATGTTGATCATTCCTGGTGCAACGTGTTTTAATTGACCGCCTTGTGACTATTCAGTTGGCAGTAATCTATGATTTCCAAACCACAGTTTGATCCTTGCCAGGTACATAGCATGCGACGGGAAGCGCCTCCGGGCACGGGTAAGACCATGCTGGCCAAGCGCGTGCCTTCGATCCTGCCGCTTATGTCGGTGGAAGAAGCTTTGGAGACGACTAAAATTCACAGCATTGCCGGCGCCCTGCCGCCGCGCCAGGCCCTGGTTACCCGGTGCCCGTTCCGTTCCCCGCATCACACCGTATCCGATGCCGGGCGGCGGAAGTGTTGTATGCGCGCTTATAAATGAACAGCGGTTGCGAAACTGGATGGCAGTGGGAGGGGGTTATCAAAAAAAAGGCAAAAAAATAGTGTTGACCTGCGGGAAGGGGAGTGTATGATTTAATTAATTCATGTGATTGCTGTGAAATGGGTATGAAACGGCGTGATCATCGAAAAATCCGGCGATGATCTGCGCTGAAACGAATTCAACCGGATAAAACCAAGTGACAGGATTCCCTGTCACGGATTCAGGCATGGTTCTGTTTAACACCTGACAGGGAGGATGTATAATGATTAAATATTTTGCATTGTTTTCTCTTCTGGCATCGAGTCTTCTGTTTGCCGGATGCGCTTGTATGCCAGGCGGCATAGCTGCGTCGAATACACCGTTGCATGCCAAGCCCTATACTGTCATCGGTGAAACGGAGGGATTTGACAGCCAGTATGCAATTCTAGGCATTATTCCAGTAACCTCCGTCAACTCGTTAAAAAGGGCGGTTAAGAACGCCAAGGGTAATATCGGCGCAGATGCCTTGGTCGACATCACTGTGGACTGTAACATGCAGTGGTGGATTCTCTTTACCAGAACAGTGACCGAGGTATACGCTAAAGGGATCAGGTTTAAAGGTGAATGGGAAGGAGACAATGAGGTCAAAAGATAAGGGACAGCACCGCGGACTTTCATGCTGCTTATCACGTTCTGTCCTACTTTGGCTGCCACCGTCTGTTGCACCGGTTGGTTGTACTATGCCTTTAAATGCGTTTTTTTCTCGGCCGCGGAAGCGTCGGCAACCACATGGTTGTTGAAACGGCGCTGGCTTTCAGGACAGATGTGTTTTCGAGCAAAATCGAACGCTGGACCGGCAGCTCTGGATTTAACTTGAAATCATTCTAACGGCAGAAGATAGATGCGAGTTAAGCGTCGGGCACTATAATCTGTTGCGCACGCCAAGATAGTGTTTCTGGGTGACTGACCATTGTGGATAGGAAATCTGATCGAGTAGGGCTGCGTTCAGGGCGTCCTGGCAGGGGATGTTTTTTGCGAGTGCAAATGTCTGGCCGACCTGCCGCAAGATGTTCGGCAGCAGATCGATATCCGCATAACTGTTATTGTTGATATAATAATTCAACGAAGGCAGATCATGAATCACCAGGTCAAGCCGGTTATTATCCAGGCATAGCAGGGCTTCTTCCAATGTGTCGAAGGACCGGAAGCGGACATGGTGATCGCGCAAGTAGTCTTCTCCCGCCGAATCGGTGACCGTGCCGACGCGTAGGCGCCGCAGGTCATCAGTGCTGTTGATTGTGGATTGTATTCGGCTGGCTGTAATCAGAGATGAAACCGTGGCCGTAAAAGCAGAGATCAGCACGACGCCCCCCAGCATGCCAATCAAAGCCAGTGCCCGGCCGAAGACGGTTTTGGGTATGATATCACCGTAGCCGGTTGTCGTGATTGTCGATGCCGCCCACCAAATGCCCTTGCCGATGCCGCTCCAGATGTTGCCGCCGAAATGCTGCTCTTTGTGCAAGCGCTCCAGCCGCCATGTCGTAAACCCAAACGCAATAATCACGACAAAAATGAACGCAACAATCAGCAGGAACTTTTTATTGCCGACAACGCGGAGTACGGCAAGCCAGTGGCTGCGCTCGCTGGTCCGGTTGATGGCAATTCCCAGGCCGGAATAATAATAAGCGAGCGTGAAACTGATCGTGTTGAACAGCTTCGCATCCGGGGTGAAGTCACCCAAGCCGGCATCCAGTTGTCCGCTTCCCAGGTCTGTAACCAGTTGGGCCTGTTTGGCATATTCATGATACGCGCATTTCATGTTGAGCGCTTTCAGCATGTCTTGCCAGAGATCAAACCCCAGCCCTTCCCAGTCGCCACTGGCAGTCTTTATCACGAACGGCGGCGCCACGTAAATCCCCACCCGCAGGGGTTGCGGCGGGGGCGAGGCGGGTATTTCCGCCGCAAGGTGCTGCGGGGAAGAGGCGAGCACGCCGAGTGCGATCAGGGCGACTATTATTTTAGATGGAAACATGTTTATCTAATAGCACAAGATCGCATGCGCAACAAGCCCGATCATGATCCCGATCATGATCCCTGCCGGCTAATTCCGGATTTGATATTCTTCGCATATTCCCCATCCGCTCAAGCCTGCTATGCGCTGATATAAGAGATTGCCAAAGCGGCGCAGATCAATCCCCAGTTGCTTTCCCCCGTTTGCCTTATTATACTTGACCAGTTTTTCAGCTCATTTCCGCCTGCGTTCAGGGCTTCCACCTTTGCTAAAGCTTCGGTGGACAAGCTTGCGGACATGATGGAGGACAGGTTCCGGTATTTCTGAGAGGTAATATGTTGGCCAAAGTTCATCCCCCTTCGTCCCGATACCCGCTTGAGATGCGTGATCGGGACTATGGGGGACAAGTTCCGGTGAATCACTATAAGGAAAAATAATGTTATCTAAAGTTCATTCCGGCGCGGTTTATGGCGTAGATGCCTGCGCCGTGGAAATCGAAGCATGCCCAGCGAAGCTTTAGCGAAGTTGGGTCAACACCCACCGCCGCCAAGGCTTCCGCCTACGCGAAGGCTACGGCGGACAAGATGGTGGGCCGGGCGGGCCAGGGGCGATCCCCAGACGGTCATCGTGGGCTTGCCCGACGCGGCGTTCAAGGAGAGCCCTTCGACTGGTTCGACTCTGCTCACCACAGGTTCGCTCAGGATCTGCGACAAGGACCGGGTCAATACCGCCTCCTCAATTCCCGGCTTCGCTCGGGAGCTTCCCCCTACGCGAAGATGCTCACACGAATAATGGACTCGTTAGTATCGTAAAAAATGATGTGACACCTGAACAACGCCAAGCCTTGGAGGATATTGTACGACCTAATCTACTCAGCAACCACATCGCACAATATGAGCATAGCCTTATATCAGATTCAAATCGGTTATCCGAAGCAATCGCAAATGCTCGAGACAGAATTAATATTATCATTTCGAATAACACCGCCCTGCTAAGTTTAGCGGCAACTGAATATGCGCGAATCTGTTTAACAAATACCATCAATACCCCTAGGTCCTTCGGGATTGGTATTCAAATACAATATTAGATTTTCGAGGGAATCTGCATAGCGTCAATCGTTGAGAAATGATGGCTGCATTTTATTATTGGGCATAGGCATAGACCATCAAAGCAAAGGAAAGTAAACATCAAAAAAGGACGTTAAATATGAAAGCGAAATCCATCAGACTCCGGACTATCTCCCTTGTATGCACCGTTTTGTTATATTTATCATCAAGTAGTCCCGCTTTTCCCTGCACTTGGTTCAGGTTTTTCAGCGACACCAAAAACCCGTTTATTGGGCGCACAATGGAGTGGCCGGGGGACCTTCAGGCCGAGATTGCGCTTTTCCCGCGCGGCCATTCATTCGGGACTTACACAACGAAATACGGATTCGTCGGCATCCATCATTTGGGCAGCCTTAGCGACGGCCTGAACGAGCACGGCTTGGCGGTAAGCGGGCTCTGGCTAAGCGAGAGCAAATACGCGGACAAATCAAAGGCTCAATATCACATCAAGGAACTCGTTTCGTTCCTGCTTGGAAATGCAAAAACGGTGGACGAGGCTCTGAAAATCGTAGAGGCCAACCAATTCTATACATCCAAGATGGACGGCAAGATCGAAATTACCCTCCACTTTGCCATCACGGACGCCTCCGGGCGTTCCGTTGTGGTTGAGTTCATTGACGGCAAAACAAAGGTTTATGAAAACGAGGTCGGCGTCATGACGAATGAGCCTGCCTTCGACAAACATTTGCAGATGTGGTCGGCATACAACCCCAGGAATTTCAATGAGAATACTTTTGAGGGCTTTGACTATTCGCCCGAAGGTCGCTTTGCACGCATGGCGGCCTTTAATGCGACACAAACCAAGGTGGTGACCGATGAGGCGGCGATCAATCGTGCATGGTCTATGCTGAATACCGTGGACATTCCCCAGGGCATTCTTTACTGGCGCTGGGTTAGCGACAATCCCCAGTTCACATCCTACGCTGTGGTGGTGGATATAAAGAACCGAGCTTACTACTTTCGTACTTACGATAATTACGACATACGCAAGGTTGATTTGAGCAAAATCGACTTTTCGTCGGTAAAGTATAGTTCTGCGACCCTTTTTGGATATGTGAATTACCAAGAATTTAAATTTAAATAATAAGGGCTCGATAGGATGCCCAACTGACCACAATCACATCAATCTGGTCGAGCCGTTTGAATGTTTCCCCAAGTCCATCCCTTGTGCGAGCTGTGGCGGCTTTTATATGCTCCTGAAAATATTGCTCAAATACCGGGTCTAATTTTATAAATGGTGAGCCGGCGGGGTAGTTTCTTGGAGCCGGCAAGGTTCTTTTTACATCTCAAATCTCCAGGTTGCTTTACCGCATTTGCCTTGTTATACTTGCCACGTTTTTCAGCTTGTTTGCGCCTACGCCCCTTCGACTGCGTTCAGGGCTATGGTGGACATGTCGGAGGACAGATCCCCTATGAATCAGAAACCCATACTATATGTCGTTGCCGGTCCTAATGGCGCGGGCAAAACCACCTTTGCAAAACGGTTCTTACCGGAATATGCGCATTGCCGGAATTTTATCAATCCGGACTTGATTGCCGGTGGGCTCTCTCCGTTTGCGCCCGAGCTCGCGCGGATTGAAGCGGGGCGGATAATGCTGGCAAAGATAAGCCGAATGGCCGCCTTAAAGCGCTCATTTGCCATCGAAACAACTCTGGCCGGACGCTCCTATCTTCCAATGTTCAAGCGCTTGAAGATGCGGTCTTATTCCATGCACCTGTTTTATCTGTGGCTTCCTTCTGTAAATATGGCCATTCAGCGTGTTGCCGACCGTGTCAGACAGGGAGGGCATAACATCCCGGAATCGGATATTCGCCGGCGCTTTTCGAAAAGCCTGCCTAACCTGCTTCAGTTGTATCGCCCCGTTTTCGACTCGCTGCATTTCTTTGACAATTCCGGCAGAATTCCGCGATTGATATTTGAAGAGTGGGGCAGTAAAATTAAAATTAATGATAAAAAATTGTATGCCAGTTTGTTTCAGGAGCAGAAGTCATGAAATCAGCACCGATGAATAAAATGCAACGGACTTTTCGCGATCAAGCACTCAAGGCCATGAAAGAGGCTGTGGCGCAGGTCATTGAAGAGCACCGTCAGCGTAATCTGCCTTTGGCATTTTGGGATAATGGAAAAGTGCGGATGGTTTCCCCTAAAGAAATTCCGAGATAGCGCATGACTGGTAAATAGAAAGTCTAACGAATGCTTGCCAAAGTCCATAGTGGGGCAGTCTACGGTGTTGACGCCTACGCCGTGGAAATCGAAGCATGCCCAGCGAAGCTTTAGCGAAGTTGGGTCAACACCCACCGCCGCCAAGGCTTCCGCCTACGCGAAGGCTACGGCGGACAAGATGGTGGGCCGGGCGGGCCAGGGGCGATCCACAGACGGTCATCGTGGGCTTACCCGATGCGGCGGTCAAGGAGAGCAAAGACCGGGTCAATACCGCGATCCTCAATTCCCGGCTTCGCTCGGGAGCTACGCCGAGGCATACCGGGTTCGAGATGCCGAAGGAACGCCTGACGATCAACCTGGCCCCGGCGGACATCAAGAAGGAAGGCCCGATATTCGATCTGCCGATAGCGCTTGGTGTGCTGGCCACGATGGGCGATATCCCCATGGCGGCGCTTGGCATATATATTACACCAAAATATCGGAACTGAACTTTTCGAGGAAGACTAGAGTTTCATCGATATTAACCGTGTTTTAACTAAAAATATTAACCCTGCGGGATGATTCTGACAATGAGCTTAAAAAACACCATATCACTTATCCGATTCCTGTTATTTTCCCCCGCTTTATTCGCGGTGGGTGTGTCAGCAGGCGATGCCCCGGAAAAGACCGCCGCGTCGCCGTTTGTTATGGTAAACGGTAATATTATTACCATGGATGAAAAAGATACCCGCGCGCAGGCAATGGCCGTCAAGGACGGTAAAATAATGGCGGTCGGAACAAGTTCCGAGATAGAAACGCATTTGCTGCCGGGCTGGCGCAAAATAAATCTTGAAGGGAAGACGGTTCTTCCCGGCTTTATAGACTGCCATAGCCATCTTGATATAGCCGGAGCATATAAAACATTCACCGATGGCAGCAAACTAAGAAGTATTGATGCGATACTTTCCGTGGTTAAGCAACAAGCGATGAAAACGCCAGCCGGACAGTTGATTGCGATCAACAACATTAACCAAAACAACTTAAAGGAACAACGCCCTCCTACAAGGTATGAATTAGACCGCGGAACAACCGATCATCCTGTAATCCTCATTCATTACACCATTCATCAAGCATACTTAAATTCCGCCGCGGTTAAATTGTTCGGGATAAACGCCTCTTTAGACGGGGCGGATGCGGATAATGGCATCGTCAACGGCATACTGCGTGATCCGGCTTCCGTTGAGATTATAGGCAAGGCCCTGGGATTAATACCGAAAGAGAACATCACGCGCGGCATCCTCGCTGTTTCATGCGAAGCGTTAAAACACGGCATTTCAACCATTCATACCATGCAGGGTTCCGAACTTTATCCGGATGCCGCGAAGGATATGCTCGCGCTCGCGGATCAACTCCCCGTGCACCTGGTTGTCTGGAATTCTTCTAACGACACAAACAAATTATTTAACCTCAAACTTCCACGCCTGGGCGGTTGCAGCGATTTCATGGCGGATGGAGAGATAACCAGCCATACCGCGGCTATTTTCGAGCCGTATAATGACCTTCCCTTGTCGCGCGGGACGCTGCTTCACACGCAGGAATACTGGGATAAATACGTCCTGGTAGCGTATGCGCACAATCTTCAATTTGCCGCGCATGCCGAAACCGAGGCCGGCATAGAGACTGTGCTTTGGGCAATGGAAAAAGCGAATGCTTTCTACCCGAACAAAAAACTCCGCTGCAGAATTGAACACCTTGAAATGCCGACAATGACACAGCTTGAGCGGATGAATAAAATTGGCGTCATCGCGTCCATGCAGCCGGCTTTTGTGGATCTTCCCGCCCAGGAAATGGCTGCCTTAATAAAAGCATTTGGGGATACAAGAATGCAAAGATATAATCCGCTGAAAGACGTTGTTGACCACGGAATAATCATCGCGGGCGGGTCAGACAGCCCCGTTACGCCTTACAATCCCATTGCCGGGATATATTCAGCCGTCAACCACCCGATCAAGACTCAAAGAGTGTCGGTAAAAGAAGCTGTTAAAATGTTCACGGTAAACGCCGCCTATAGCGCGTTTGAAGAAAACGAAAAAGGCACCCTTGAAGTGGGAAAAATCGCTGATATGGTTGTACTTTCGGCAGACCCGTTTAGCATTCCCGTAGAAAAACTTCGTGAAATAAAAGTGGAAAAAACCTTTGTCGCGGGCCGGGAATTTTAATCCGCGCCAAGCAGTACTTATCAAGGCATTGGCCGGGTGGGGGAAGGGCGCCGTTGCCGGACGGATCAACCTTCAGCCCTGTCGGGTAAACTTGGAAAAAGTCTTTGAATCGCACCTGGTTTACGAGGAAGATTTTGCCGACGTCAAGGGCCAGCCCTTCGACGTTGCTCAGGATGAAACAGGAACATGCCAAGCGGGCGATCGAGGTGGCCGTGGCCGGCGGCCACAACCTTTTAATGATCGGGCCGCCTGGGAAGGCATTCATCTGCAATGTTGAATTTTGGAGGGAAGCTGTTTAGTGTAATGCGTTGTCGTTAAGTATTATAAGAATGCTGAATTGATCTAGTCAATGGCGGTAATGAGATGTTTTGGGTAATGTCCGTCATGGTTACTTTCTAACCCTTCGGACTCCGCGCCCATAATGCTTTATAGGAGTTTTATGATCAATAATCTTGTTTTCTCTCCTCTTGTATTTTTGATTCCGCCTTGGTAGTCTACCGGTAGTTAATTTTGGAGTCAGCCATGACCGCACAAACTGCCATACGCCAGATGACCAATCGCATCGCCAAACGGTTCAAGCCGGACAAAATCGTGTTGTTCGGTTCCCATGCCCGGGGAACCGCTGGGCCGGACAGCGATGTGGACCTGCTCGTCATTATGCCTGTGAGCGGATCTAAACGAAAAACCCAGGTTGCAATCCGTTGTGCGGTTCACGATATCCCGGTGGCGAAAGACATCGTTGTGGCGACTCCTCAGGAAGCGGAACAGCATCGGCAAATCATTGGCACCTTGATCCAGCCGGCTTTGAAAGAGGGACGGATCCTTTATGCCCAGTGATAGCCAAAAGACAGCCATCTTACGTTCGTGGGTGGGAAAGGCCGACGACGATTTCAAGATGGCCAATCATGCCTTCACGATGGGCGCAGACTGTCCATTTACCAGCTTGTGTTTTCACGTTCAGCAATGTGTGGAAAAATATATCAAAACACTTCTGGCCCTCCATGAAGTCGATTTTCCCATGACGTACGACATCGGGCGGCTGATTCAGTTGCTTCCTGTCGATATACGCCTTCCACTCGATGTGTCCACACAAGAACTTCTCGCCAATTACGCTGTGGCTGCTCGCTATCCTGGTGACGATGAGCCGATATCTATGGCAGAGGCTCGGCGGGCTTTATCCGTAATGCGCAAAGTTCGCAAAGTAGTGCGATCCATCTTGCCGGATGTGGTTTTGCGGAAAACCAAACGGCTTTAGTCAAGTCCCGGTATTTTTGAGAGTTAATATGCTGGCCAAAGTTCATTCCGGTGCGGTTTATGGTGTAGATGCGTACCCTGTCGAAATCGAAGTCAACACGGGTAGGGGGGACCCGCAGACGGTCATCGTCGGCCTGCCCGATGCGGCAGTCAAGGAAAGCAAGGACCGGGTCAATACCGCCATCCTCAATTCCGGCTTCGAGATGCCGAAAGAGCGGTTGACGATCAACCTGGCCCCGGCGGACATCAAGAAGGAAGGCCCGATCTTCGATCTGCCCATTGCCATTGGCGTGCTGGCCACGATGGGCGATATCCCCATGGAGGCGCTTGACCAATTCTCCCTGGTGGGCGAACTGGCCTTGAGCGGGGAAGTGCGCCGGGCACGTGGTGTGCTTCCCATCACAATGGCCATGCGCGCCAAGAAGCGTCCGGCCATCCTGGTGCCTTACGATAACGCCGATGAAGCTGCGGTGGTGGAAGGCATTGATGTCTATCCCGTCCGCAACCTGCGCGAGGCGGCGGATATCATCGCGGGCCGGCTTGCCGTCAAACCCTACTGTGTGGACGTGGCCAAGGTGTTTGAAACGCATTTGATCTATGAAGAGGATTTCGCCGATGTCAAGGGCCAGGAACATGCCAAGCGGGCAATCGAGGTGGCCGTGGCCGGCGGGCATAATCTGCTCATGATCGGGCCGCCGGGTACCGGCAAGACCATGCTGGCCAAGCGTGTGCCTTCGATCCTGCCGCTCATGTCGTTGGAAGAAGCTTTGGAGACGACCAAAATTCACAGTATCGCCGGCGCCCTGCCGCCGCGCCAGGCCCTGGTTACCAGGAGACCGTTCCGTTCCCCGCATCATACCGTCTCCGACGCTGGCCTGCTGGGCGGCGGTGCGCATCCCATGCCGGGCGAAGTCAGCCTGGCGCATCGCGGCGTGCTGTTCATGGACGAACTGCCCGAGTTCCACCGAAACGTTCTGGAAGTCCTGCGTCAGCCGCTTGAAGATGGAACGGTGACCATTTCACGGGCTTCGGCCAGCCTGACGTTCCCCTGTGACTTCATGCTGGTGGCGGCGATGAATCCT